>JAUYEO010000028.1 GCA_030689795.1 Desulfobacterales bacterium
TCTCCCTCCTTAACCGATGACCTTATCGGCAAGCCAAATGACATAGATCACGCCGGCAATAACCAGGCTGATGGTCAGCAGTGAAACCCAATACCCTATCATGTTGTGATAAAACCATCTCATTATATCGTTCTCCTTTTCCAAGTAAAGTTATAATACTCCAAGTTATAATACTCCTGGTCAAGCTTATTTTTGCACTACCAGCGACGGTATCCAGTCAGGAACCGATTTGCCTTTCTGGTAACGGAGCGCAAAATAAACCAGCGACATGATAAAAAAGCACAGGAAAAACATCTCCCCCAGGGTAAAGACGACGGCAAAGAAGGAGAGAAAAGCATACTTTGATCCGGTCAGCATGTAGGCAAGCCGCAAAAAGGCGCCGACCGTGGCCAGAATCAGCGAGTAGCTGAGGATGTAGCGGATTGCGGGCCCGCGTACGTAGGCCGTCGCAATACTGCCGAATTGCGCCCCGAACATGGCGCCCACGATCATGAAGAGAACGGCGAGAAAATCGACATTCCCCATCATCGAGTGCCGCAAGGCGCCATAACCGCCGGAAACGACGATTTCAAGAAGATCGGTTCCCACGGCGATGTGTGTGGATGCGCCTACGATATAGATCATTGCCGGCACCCGGACAAACCCTCCGCCCACGCCGAGAAATCCGGCCAGAACCCCTGTTATGGCCCCCACGATAACGATGACCCACATGGAGATTACGACACGGGCCTGCCTGCAGCGCACGATGGGGTAAAGGGAAATACGTTGAAAGAAGACGGGCACTTTACTGGTCATGACCTCACGACCGACCTTGATACCTTCCTTCTCCATTTTTATCGCCATTTTGTTTGCCGCCTGGGTTTCCAGTTGCGTATAGATGAACAGACCGATCATCACAACCACCGAAGTGGCCAGAAGGATGATACCCGAAAGCCCCAGATTCTTGGTCCAGGTAAGGAGCCTGACCCCCTGCTCCACGCCGAACATGGTTCCCCCCACCATCGCAAGGCCCAGAACCCAGTCGATATTGCCGAGCTGCCGGTGACGCACCGTGGCCACGACGGACTTGCCCGCGATGTGGCACATGTCAATCCCCGAAGCCATGTAACCCGGAAAGCCGAATACGATAAGGGCGGGCGTGACCATGTAGCCGCCGCCCACACCGATAAAACCGCCGACCATTCCAACGGTCGCACCAGTCAAGACCAGGAGCATCCAGGGCATTTCTATCCCTGCAATAATAAAATCAAACATGTTTTCGCCTCCTTAATATAGGAACTGTAAATAAACAATTCATTGATAGCGTCGAATAAATTGTATAATTCTACAATTTCAGAGCATTAGAAAATAAACGCATGTTAAATACCGATGAGTTATTTATTTTCAGTTAGTTAGTGATGTGCGATCTTGTCCAGCTTCAATCCCAGGATATCGGTAAACCCTTCGGCCATCAATCCGAGCGCCAGGCCGATAATAAGGACCATCGCGACATTCCATGCCCCGGACCAGGGGTTTGTCTCGACCCCCTTGTGCTTGAAGGTGTCTCTGAATTTAAATCCCTTGGCGTCTTTTATCTCCGAGGCCACCATGACTTTGAGCATTCCGCCCTCCAGCTTGGCCCGCTTCTCCTCTTTGATCACCTTTGAAGAGATGATGCCGTCGGTGTTTTGCGGCAAACGGTCGCCCTTCTTGACTTCCACCGCCTGAAGACCTTCAATTTTATCAAATTTGCCGATCTGCAGCATCACTGGGTTTTCTTTGGAGGCCTTTTTGAAATAACCTGAATGGACTGCGTACCCATCCGTCTTGGCCTTGTAATAATACCACGAAATCATCTGCCCGGAGCTGTAGGTCGAGTATGCGTAATAAAACAACCCTACGGACACACCCAGCCAGAACAAAAACTTAATTGTCCCCTTTGTTTTTGTCATTTACAAAACCTCCTTTTTCAAAATGTTTTTTCCATTTTGACCCTTTAATAAAAAAGGTCCGCAATTCGTTTTTTATATTGCCACCCCGAAGGGATTTGATTCATGAGAGCCTTCAGTCTTCGGATCATGTGGTTGTTACAATAGATATAGCAAAACATATGCCATGCCTCTTCCACTATGGTTATATTCGTCTTCCGCAGTAATCCCGGCGTCTGTGGTCACAGTAATAATTAATTATTATCAAACTGTTATGCGCTAATTCGTCGGGATTTTTTCGGGACAATAAATGGCGGGGTGTTTCCGGTTACCGGGAAGCGCAAGCCTATTTTGTCGGGCTGATGCCAGAATTATTTACATCATGTAAAGAAGATTTTTCGACCGCCGAAACGGGATCGGAAGATGACGGATTTTCCTCTTTCACGTTGGTTTCAACCTTGAGCCGGTATTTTTCGATTTTGGCCTGGATGGTCGGTCTGGAAAGACCCAGGAATTTGGCGGTGATGCTTTTGTTGCCGCCCGTGATTTCGAGTGCCGCCCCGATAACGGCGCTGGAGAAACGGTCATTCAAATAATCAAACACGTTCTCGTGTTTTTTCGAAAGGAGAACCCTGCGGATCCATTGCCGCGTTGTCTCTTCGGGATACCCCTCGTCGGCACTCTCATATGCTTCACTTTTCTTTTCTATGGCATGAGTGATATCTTCCGGACGAATGGGACATCCGCGGCTGAAAATCAGGGCTTTTTGTATGGCGTTGGACAATTCACGGACGTTGCCGGACCAGTGGTACCGGCTGACGATCTCCTTGGCCTCCAGAGTCATTCCCGGGTTATCCACGTTCATATCCCTGGAAAACAGGGCAAGAAAATGATCGATAAGACGCGGTATATCCTGCAGTCGTTCCCGCAGGGGAGGGATCCGGATGGTGACCACCTTCAAGCGATAATAGAGATCTTCCCGAAAAGATCCGTCCGCAATGGCGGATTCAAGATCCCGGTTGGTTGCCGCAATAATGCGAACATTGACCGGAATGGTTTCATGTCCGCCGAGACGCTCGAGACTCTTCTCCTCGAGCAGACGAAGGATTTTGGGTTGCAGGCTTAACGGCATATCGCCTATCTCATCAAGAAAGATCGTTCCCCTGTGGGCCTGTTCGATTCTCCCGATGCGCCGACTAAGCGCCCCTGTGAAGGTCCCCTTTTCGTATCCGAAAAGCTCGCTTTCCAGCAGGTTTTCAGGGATGGCTACGCAGTTGATTACCAGGAATGGTTCGCTTGCCCTGAGACTGTGCTGATAAAGGGCGCGGGCTACGAGTTCCTTTCCCGTTCCGGATTCCCCCCGGATGAGTACCGTCGCGTCGGTGGGGGCTGCCCGCCCAATGGTTTTGTAGAGTTCCTGCATGACCTTGCACTGCCCGATGATGATCTCGGAAGAGGTTGTCCTGGGAACGACGTCCATCTCCACGCGGGAGCGCACAAGGCGACCTGCCTCTACTGCCTGATCGATAAGGGTGAGAATTTCGGGGATATCAAAGGGCTTGGTGATATAGTCAAAGGCCCCCAGTTTCATCGCTTCGATCGCCGTTTCGGTGGTGCTGAAGGCTGTCATTATAATCCCCGTGAGCTTGGGATCAATTTCGCGCATGGCCTTAAATGTCTGCAGACCATTTATCCCCGGAAGGCACACATCTAAGATAGCCAAATCGACTCTGGCCGATTTTATGATCGCGAGGACCTCTTCACCACTGGAAGCCGTCAATACGGTATACTGCTCATCGGATAAAAGCTTTTCAAAGCTCCGACGCAACTGTTTATCGTCGTCAACAATAAGGATTGTGGCCATTGTCCATCGCCTTTCCGGTTATCTGCCTTTCGCTGACATCATTCTTTCATGGGCATTCTCGATAGCGGAAACAAGTGTTTCCACAGGGCACGGTTTGAGAAGAAGTTCCGTGGCGCCCATTTTCAGTACTTCTGTGACGCGTTCGATATCCATTTGGCCGGTCAAGATGATCACCGGAGTCATAACGCCCTTATCTCGGATTGCTTTCAGGGTCGTTACACCGTCGATCCCCGGCATCTTGATATCAAGGACAATAACGTCGAACGTTTCGGTGGAAAGGATGTCGATGGCCTCGGTTCCGCTGTGAGTCGATTTGATCACCATCTCCCTTTTTCGCAAGACCTTGGTCAGGGACTCTACAAAAAGCCTCTCGTCATCAATCAGAAAAACACGCTTTAAATTGGACATTTTGAGTAGTTACTCCCTTTCTCGCTGTATCAGTTTTCTCCGGTAGGCTTCGCTCACCTTTTCCTGGAGATCATCGATACTGACCGGTTTCATCAAAAAGTCAAAAGCCCCCAGTTGCATGCCCTCGATTCCCGATTCGATGGAGCCATGACCTGTAAGTATGACCACTTCCACAAGAGGCACTTTTTTCTTGATCTCTTTCAATGTGGCGATGCCATCCATCCCCGGCATCTTCATATCAAGGATGATGACGTCGAACTCCTTTTCTCCGACCATGTTGACAGCATCAGCACCGTTATATACTACTACGGCATCATATCCTCTTTTAGACAGAAGCTTAAGAAGGTTGTTGGCAAAAGCCACTTCATCGTCAACGAGAAGAATTCTAGGTCTTTTCATTTTTAGCTCCACATTTTTATATTGAAGAGCGAGGCGGGGTAATTACCTCTTCCCGGTTTTCATGAGCGTTGTCAGGAGGACTGAAAGGAAGAAAAATATTAAATTGAGTCCCCTTGCCTGTGGTGCTTCGAACCGAAATGTCCCCGCCCAACCCCTTGATAGTGCTGTAGGTTATGGAAAGCCCCAATCCGGTACCCTTTCCCACCGCCTTCGTGGTGAAAAAAGGGTTGAATATTTTTTCCATGTTCTCAGGAGAAATACCCGAACCCGTATCGCCGACGGTGATCTCCACTCCATGGCGGCGGCTGTCGGTTCTGGTTCCAATACTGATCGTTCCATAAGGTTTTCCTTCATGAGCGTCGACAGCGTTGTTGATAAGGTTTATAAACACCTGCTGCAGCAGGGAAGGGTCAGAGCGGAATGAAGGAATATCTTTTTTCAGGTCGAGCGCAAACCGAATCCCCGCCCCCTTTGCTTTTCCATCCATAAACCGGATCACTTCTTCAAGGAAAGCATTCAGATTTACCGTTTCTCTTTGAGACTTGTTCCGGCGTGAAAATTTGAGGAGGTTCTGGGTGATGAGACTGCAACGACGGACCTGGGATTCCGTCTGAGACAGGGAGGCGATCAATTCGGTTTTGACTTCATCGCTAAGGCTAAGGCTGGGTACCTCCGCGATCGTGTCCCTCATGACCTGACTTTCAGTCAGAATGATGGCCAGGGGATTATTGATCTCATGGGCAACTCCGGCCGAGAGTTCCCCCAGTGAAGCAAATTTCCCCGCCTGAACGAGCTGTTTGTTCAACAAATCTGTTTCTTCGTCCCCCTTCTTTATGATTTTAATCATGTAGCGGGTACTTATTACAGAGATGACCAGGATGATCAGAAGACTTAAATGGAGAAAAATCAATGCGGCCCGGTTTGCTTGATTGGCGTCCCTGAATGCTTCCGAATAATCCTGTCTGACGACCAGCTTCCAGCGCGGATTTTCAAGCCATGTATAGGCGACTAACTGACGGGGAAAACGCCGGTTCGGATCTTTATTATCGGCCTCATATATTCCGATGCCGTTTTCCTCGCTGAAAAAATCAACCGGCAAAGGGGCTTTTTCCATAATTTTACCGCTGAAACGGGGAGTGGTTTGCAGGATTCCTTTCTGATTCGAAAGATATACTTCACCGGTTGCGCCTATCTTGACGTTCTCAACCAGGGAACGGAAATATTCCGTATCTATGCTTGCCCGTAAGATCCATTTCCTGTTCCCCTCAATCCGGGTGACAGCGATAATAAAGTGGGGCGCATTGCGAAAACCGGTAAACATATCACTGATATAGATCCCTTTATTCATCACTTCCTTAAACCAGAAAGCCTGGGAATAGTTCTTGTCCATCAGAGCATACGGGCCGATATATGCCGAATGATTGCCCTTATCATCGATAAGGCCCAAGTCCGTAAAAAACGAACTTCCCTGGTTCATTATTCTGAAGATGCGTCTGAGATTTTCCGGGTTTTGCAGGGAATCGGGAGAATGCGTCAGAATTACCAATTGGAGGTCTGAAGTGCGTTCGCGTAAAAAGAGTTCTATTATTTCCCGATGGTGCTCGACCTGATTCTTGAAATAGTCCATTATCCGGATCTTTGAAAATCCGGAATAGTAAGCGTAGCTCCCCCAACCGACCAGAAAAAGGGGAACCAGAGAACATATCAGAGTGAGAAAAATGAATTTCCGGTAGAGTTTGGAATAACGCTCTTTCCCCTTTTTTCCCGGATTTGGTTGCTTTATGGATACGCCTACTTCCTGTTCAGGTTCCATTGATGACCTTATTCTTTGAAGATGACTTGGGATTAACAGCCAGAATACAGATAAAGTGCCATATGCATAACAAATTTGATAAGAATTTGCCTTTTGCAAAAGTTATAAAGTGTTGTGCGATCATTCTTAAGTCATCCCTGTGAGCCTTCAGTCTTCGGACCATGTGGTTGTATAACAGATATAGCAAAACATATGCCATGCCTCTCCCTCTATGGTTATATTCGTCATCCGCAGTAATACCGGCGTCTGTGTTCACGGTATTATTAATTATTATCAAATTGTTATGAGCTAATTCGTCAGGATTCCTTTAGGGGCAATAAATTGCGGAGTGTTTCCGGTTACCGGGAAGTGAAAGTCTCTTTTGTCGGGCTGATGCCAGAATTATTTACAACATGTAAAGAAGAATCTTCGACCGCCGAAAGGGAGAGTTGGGGGACATCAAAGTATAGCTACAGCAGGATAAATCGAAACTGCTTACGATTTATCCGAAAAATATTTTTTCAAGATTGTAATTTCCCTTAAGGAAATTTTCAGCCAATACTTCGATACTGGCTTATTTGGTCATCAGCATATCCATCTGGCGTGTAAACTGAAGCAGTCGCCCGATTATGTCCAGTTTATCTTCAATGAGATGGATCTCGTGTTTTTGATACCTTGCACTAACCCTGTCTCCTGTGACATCTGTGGCGAAATCGAGTGATTGAAGTATCCTGGCGATAGTCCTTACACGCCTGTTTCTCCGAACGTCGTCTGCAGCACCCCCCTTGAAAGAGAAAGTTATATAATTCATATTAACAGTCCTGCTGCAGTATGAATCGACGATACTGTAATGGTATCCGACGCGGGAGCTGAAATTCAGATATTTATCGGAAATAATGGCATAGCTGCGGTCACCGAATCTTTCAGCAGCGGATGGAGGTGTGATCATCTGCTCTCTCATTACGGATAAAAAACCTTTAAACTCCACTGGGCGGCACTGGTTTTGCTGAAAATCCTTATTCAGTAAACCTTTGAGGAGGGCCTTGAAAGGAACAGAAGCGATCTTATCGGGGGATATACTGTTGAGATTCAAATTTTTTTCCGTCAAACCGGATCCTAAATCAATAACATACAGGTCAAGCGGGATAAAGCCTTTCAATTTAAAAGCCAGTCCCCTTTTATCGGAGACTAAATCACTGAGTTTAAACATTTCGGTATAGGAAAACTCGTGTACCAGTCTGCAGATATCGTGAAGGGTACTGCAAAAAGTAGGCGCAAAGTCCGGCGACCTGGGATCCAAAAGATACAGAGGGACAATCCGGTCGCTTACCTCTCTTAGAACGCTGTATACCGGGGTGTCCTTCATGGGGAATTCACCTGTAATCTGGTATGCCTCCAATTCCGGCACCTTTCCCTGATATACTCTTCCGGAATAAGCATCCACGGTAACTTCCATACCTTCATGTATGACGGATGTGGCCACATTGGTGCTCACGATAGTGGGTACCGCGAATTCCCTGGCCAGAGTAGCCATATGCCCTGCTATGTTTCCCATATCAGTAACGATTGCCCTGGTTTTTTTCATGACCATGACAAGCTTGGGAGAGGAATGCCTGGCAATCAGGACTGCACCATCGGGGAAATTCAAAAGGTCTTCGTCCGAAGATACATGAAAAGCCGGGCCGAACCCAACTCCTCCTGAAACAGTCACTCCCTTTTCAATCAGCAGCGGGTATCCAGTCAGTACCGGGAGTACCGGATAGCTTTTGCCGGAATCATCTGCGCGAAGGGAGCGGCTTTGCAGAATAAAAATTTTTCCGCTACTGTCAATCGCCCACTCGATATCCTGCGGGCATCCGTAATGCTCCTCGAGTTTCCGTGCGTAGCCGGCAAGAACGGCAATATTATCAGCCGAGAGGCAGGGTTTGTCCCAAAGAGCGTCTGCCACTGGAATTTCCGTCAAACCCCCATCCGGTTTACTGATCAACTGAACTGTTTTGCGGGAGATATCGGATGATATTGTTTGACCGTTTTTCCCCACGGTGTAACTATCCGGCGTGATGACTCCCTCCACAGCATAGGGTCCCAGTCCCCATACTGCGGTTATAATGATATTTTCTTCAAGCATGTTGAGAGGATTTTTTGAATACATCACACCGCTGACAACAGATTCCACCATTTGAAGGCAGGCTACACTCATGGCGATATCTTCATCCCTGATACCTTTGTTGAGCCTGTACGCGATTGCGCGGGGAGTGTAAAGGCTCGCAACTACTTCCTTATATGTCCGGATAATATGTTCCTGCGGCACGTTCAGCCTGGACAGGTATTGACCGGCAAAGGACAACTCGCTGTCCTCTCCAACAGCGCTGCTCCGCATCGATATCCGCAAGGAAGAGTCCGGAATTTTTCCGGACGAAGTATCCCCGGCAAGTTTTGAATAGGCCAGGAGGATGGCGTCTTCTATTTCAGCAGGAACATCGGCCGAAATGATCAATTGCCTGATATCGTCACTGATTGTTTTGATGGTTCCGGGGTTATCAGGATCAATATTCATTTTTTTACTGCTTATCTCATCGAAAAGCGCCGAGTTGAGAAGGAAGGACTCAAATGCCCTTGTGGTTATTGCAAATCCGCAGGGGATCGGAAGCCCGATCCTGCTGTGTATCTCTCCCAGATTGGCATTTTTTCCGCCCACCCAGTCCGTCATCTCCGCATTTATCGCAGAGTAAGGTAATATTAATTCTGATATGGATATTTCTTTTTTCCTGCCGAGGATTTCTTTGATTTTCAGATTGATCTTTTCGAGGATATCAAACAGCGGGGAGTAACAGTGGCCGGAGAGGTCATCTAAGTTTTTGATCATGCGGAGGGCATGGAAAACAGCTTTAGCCGACCTGGATCTGACGTACGACATGCCAAAGACCTGTTGTCCCAGCAGTTTTTCTTCCAGATCGGTCATTACATTTAAAAATTCGGCATTCGAATCGAGCAGCATTTTGAAACAGGAATATTTAAAGCGAAACAGATCCGGCAGGTTCTCTCCGGCAGATGATTCTTTTTGCGATTTACCCCAATTAAAAAGTTTCAGCTTTTTGAACATTCCCGGTTTTCCTGAGCACGCCCTTTCTCTATCATTCTGCGGCGAAAGGCATCCTCGACCTTGACCATGAGATCATTTACATTACATGGCTTGATAACGTAGTCATAAGCTCCGGATTTTATGCCTTCGATACCTGCTTCCACTGATGCATGTCCTGTCAGAAGGATGACTTCCAGAAGCGGATCGATCTTTCTGATCCGCCTGAGAGTTTCTATTCCATCCATCCCCGGCATCTTGATGTCGACAATGGCAACATCGAAAGATTTTTGCCCGATAATCTCTATCGCCTCTTCGCCGCTGCCTGCATCCGTGACATCCAGGTTTCTTCTTGTTAACCTGTTTGCCAGAGTTGTCCTGAAATCGTCTTCATCATCCACCAGCAACAGGCGTATAATTTGCATGTCTGATTTTTCCATATAAACCTATTTATACATGAATATTGATTTTATACAAGCTTGCAGCCATCATCTGAATGCGAATTGACCGCACAGCGCAAGTTGTCGTTTGCCGTTGTATCCGGAGGAGGATTAAGCGCAGGGCTTTTTACCGACCGGAGAGTGAAACCATATACCCAGGTTTGACAGTGCAGCCTGGTCCGACTCTTGCTACCGAGTCTGTTTCAGAGACATTATGAACGACCACAGTTCCTGCGGGTTTGCCCTCTTCATTGAGGAGGGCAAGGCTGGTATCGGTTCGGATGCCGTGCGCGGTGCCCAGGCTGAAGGCTATCTCGCACCCATCGTCACCTTTTTTTACTCTATAAACCACGGCCTTTCCCTGTTTGGCCATGAGTTGTTCAATCTTTCCGGAGAGGAAAAAGATATACACGAAGACCGGAACAACCGGTATGAAAAAAGAAGCGGCCAAAATCCATGGCGATATGTTAAGGTATCGTTTTATGAAAGATTTGAAGCTCTGGCGATAACCCGCATAATCATTATAAACCCTTATTAGAAATTTACCGGGCTTTTGCATCTTCATGCCTTCAATGCCTACCGTCAGGCTATACTCTCCCGCCCTTATGTCAGGATCGATTGTCAGCCGCCCCTGCCACATGTTGTCCCCGAACCAGTGTCCTTTCTGAATTGAATCGATTGTCAGGAGAATATGATTTGAGTTGCCCGTCCATGTAATTTCACGGGCACTTTTGACTTTTCCCATCATTATTCCATTGATTTCAACTGTTGTTCCGGGAAGAAGATCAAACACATTTGCAGATTGCCTGAACCCGGCTATCACTGCATCAATAATTGACAGGCTGAAAAGAATACAAACAAGTGCTGCTATTTTGCCTGCAGCACTTCTCATCTGTATCATTTTTTCCATATCTACCGCAACTATTACCAAGGGGTTTAGGCTGAAGACCGAAGGCTGAAGGGCGATAAAACATCAGGAAATGCCTTCAGTTTATCTGCCTTCAGCCTTCAGTTATGTATCTTGTTTCTATTCTATTTCTTAAAAATATCAGTTTTACTGAGGTTCATAAACCTCCTGGCCTTTCCTTCCTCTTTATAGTAGATGCGGACTTCATCGCCGGAATCCCAGGTATTATCCGGAAGCGCGAAGTATTCATCAGGGAGAGAGAAGGTGGTTAGAATTTTTTGTCTTTTTGAA
Organism: Desulfobacterales bacterium; assembly: GCA_030689795.1. Classification (GTDB taxonomy): domain Bacteria; phylum Desulfobacterota; class Desulfobacteria; order Desulfobacterales; family RPRI01; genus RPRI01. Next base: position 11,088 of record JAUYEO010000028.1, read on the forward strand.
TAGACTGCAATGGTCTTCTTTTCCCTGTCTATCATTGGAAATGTTTTGGGTTTATCCGCTGCCTTGTCATAGACCTGAGGATCATCACTGCTTACCTTTTCCGCTTGAGAGATTAAAATGTAGTCGATTGTTTTGAAGTTCTGCGTTGCAGTATCAAAGATGACTATCTGTTTGTTTTCGGTATCGAGCTTCATGCGTTTTCCTGCTTTAGGAAGAGCTCCTATTTCCGAAGGATCCTCCGGCATCTCATATGTATAAGGCGGCAAATGAGTATAGTCAGGTTTCATCGGGTTGGCCTTAAAATCTCTGATAAGAGTGACCGTTCCTTTTTCCTTGTCAAATTCGATAACCCTCCCCTGATCCACATTTCCCAGTTTTCCGCAGGCAAGGAGAGACCCAAAGGATAAAACAGTCAGTATGGCAAACAAGCTGAATTTCTTAATCATAGTATGTCTCCTCATGCTAAGCCCTCCCTTTTTTCGCGGCGACTTCCTGCTTTGCACCCTGTAACATTTTAATAAGAATGTAGAGAGACAGGGCAGTCACAAGCCCAAGGATAAGAGTTGTTGAGGCAATATCCATAACAACCTGGGTTCCGGCTATATACTTTGGAATTAGTTTCATAATGACGGAAATACAGCAACCGACAACGGCAATTCCAAAAGCGATGCGAATTCCATACCCTTTGATATATTTGGTTGCCACTGTTCCTACCTGGGCTCCCATCGCTGCGCCGCACAGCATAATAACGGCAGCAACCAGCTCCGTCCTGCCCTTGAAAGTATATGTGCCGGCTCCGTAAAGACCTGATATCATAACTTCAAAGAGATCTGTCCCGACAGCTATGTGGGTGGGACAACCGATAAAATAGATAAGTGCCGGCATACGTATAAGGCCTCCGCCGATACCCAGAATGCCAGCCAGCCAGCCTGTGACAAAGCTGATAAAGATGGGCAACCAGGCGGAACATGTGAATCCTGCCGCCTTGAAATGTACCATGGGGGGAATCTTAAGCTTATGGAAGGTCTTGTGCCATTCTATGCCTGTGGCCAGTTTATCAACATCCTGACCTTTTGCCCTTGCCTCATTTTCCTTTTTTCTCTTCTTTGCCACGTCGGCAAAGACCATCCATGCGATAAGTATAAGGAGCACAACGTACATCCAGCGGACTATCATTTCCACCTTCCCGATGCGTTCCAGCCACATGATCATCTGTGCGCCTATTTCAAACCCGGCTACAGTGCCGACAATCATAATAACCCCTAGCCTGTAATCTACATTTCCGAACTTGCCGTGCCGCATGGTGGAAATGAGAGACTTTCCGGCCATGTGGGCAATATCGGTTCCGATGGCGAAAGCCATTGGGAAACCCAGGATGTTGAGCCCCGGCGTCACCATCCAGGCGCCGCCCATGCCAAAAAAACCGCCGATTATTCCGACCCCGATTCCAAGGATAACCAGACCCGGCCAGAATACTGTAACTCCCGAAATGGGCATTAAAACATATAACCAATCCATAATTTAACCTCCTGATATTATTTTAAAATCAAAACTTTTTAACTGGCGGCAATCTTAATGTTCGGATAATTCCCTTGATTTCAGATCAATGCCTATACGTGACATAACCAGGTCTGCCAGAAAACCAAGAATAACCCCAATAATCGGGATGGCTACAACGGTGACAATTGTAAAGTATAAATGACTCTCATTGTAAAGATTGGCAAACCATGCCTGCCAACCGGTCAATTTGCGGGTATCAGCCACAATGACCAGAAGGGAAGCCTTTTCACCTGCAGCCAGAACAACATCCGGTATAACCATCAATGCCGCGGCCGCTACACCTGTCAGTTTTGTCCACAATTTGTACATTTTGTTAAATCTCCTTTGCTTATTGTATTATACTCACACTGCATGGGGCGTGTGCCACCACCTTGGCCGCTGTGCTGCCTGTCATAGCCCGCTCGAAACCGGTGAGGCCAGTTCTTCCCATAAGGATGAGGTCGAACTTGTCCTCTTTCGCTCTCCTTATAATATTGTTTGCCGGCACAACGCCTGTCTCAAGAATGGCATCGACCTTGATTCCCTTTCCTTCGAATATGGCCTTTGCGCTGTTCAGGGCATTTTTTGCCTGTTTTTCCAGTTTCTCCTGGATACTTGGCGGCATGTCATCAAAATCGCTTTTAGAAAAATAAGCCACCGACATGAGGGTGATTTTTGCCCCTTCCTTCTCGGCCAGTTCCATGGCACGCGAGACCGCCTTCATGGAATGTACTGAACCATCTGTTGCTACCAGCACCTTCATAAAAACCTCCTCTCTTCGCAATCTATTATTTATTCAAAATTGATTATTCCCCGGATCTTTGCGCCGCGAATCCTTTGTTCCTGAGCATTCTTCTTTTCAAAAGCGGCGATCAGTTTCTCCAGGAGTTCCACAAACTTTACGGGTTTTAGCAGATAATCAAAGGCGCCTGATTTCAGCCCCTCAATGCTGGTTTCAACTGATGCGTGTCCGGTGAGGAGAATTACCTCGGTCAAAGGCTGAATTTTTTTAATTTCCCTCAGGATCTCGATGCCGTCCATTCCGCCCGGCATCTTGATGTCCAGCAAAACAACATCGAAATTTTTTTCCTTCATCAAAGCAAGAGCAGCCTCTCCGCCGGGAACACCCGTTGCCTCAATTTTTCTTTTCAGCAACCGGTTGACGATTGTTTCTAAAAAATCCGTTTCATCATCTACTGCCAAAACCCGGAAGGTTTCCATCATGACCCCCTTATTTCTTCTCCGGAACAACAATCGGCAATCTCACGGTGAATGCTGTTCCTTTTCCTTCTTCGCTGTCGAGAGTGATCGTTCCTCCCATGCTGCTGACAATGTTATAGGTGACTGAGAGACCGAGCCCTGTTCCCTTGCCTGACTGTTTTGTGGTGAAAAAGGGTTCAAAAACCCGGGGCTGATATTCTTTGGGAATCCCGGGGCCATTGTCTCTTACACTGACTGCAATCTCTGAATCGATCCTGCGGCTGGTCAGATAAATTTTCCCATCTTTGCCTATTGCATCAACAGCATTGGTCAGCAGGTTCAGAAACACCTGCTGCAACTGGGCGCGGTCACTGGCAATGATGGGCAGATCGGTCTCAAGCTCTTTTTCTATCACAATGTTATTTGTCCGGGCATAGCTTTCCAGAAAAGATATCGTCTGGTCCAGGACTTCGTTGATGTCCACATCCTCCAGATGCGGCTCCATCCTGCGGGCAAATCCAAGCATGCCGTGGATTACTTTTCTTGCCCTCTCGACGTGTTCCTCTATCTTTCCCAGCGATTTTTTATACTCCGCAAAATGCTGACTCTTCTGAAAATCCTCCTCTGTCAGAAGATCCTCCATCCAGCCTGTTTTTTCGGCAATCACGGCAAGTGGATTGTTGATTTCGTGGGCAACACCGGCGGCCATCTTGCCCAGAGCAGCCAGTTTGTCCGAATGGACGAGTTGCGCGTTCAATTCGTTCATCTTCCTGTCCGCCGTTTCCAGGCGCCTTATTGTCAGGTGGGTGGTAAAGATGGTTGTGAGGATGATCATCAAACAACCGAAGACAACTATAACAATCTCTATCTTTTTCGTTTTGAACAGCTTGGTCATTTCTTCCGACGCATCCTGGCTTATTACCAGAAGCCAGTTGTTTTTTTTCAGCCAGCTCCCCGCATATAATATCTTTTTGCCGTCCTTGTCCTCTTTTTCCAATACCGTTGTTCCCACTCCGAAGAGAGTGGGATCCAGATGTGATCTGGAGAGAATTTGACCGCCAAAACGAAGGTGTGTCTGATAAAAACTTTCCTTGTTGATAATAAAAGCGTCCCCCGATTTTCCAACCTGCGCCGCACGGACGAGACTTTCAAAAACATCAGAGTCTATGGTCGCCCTCAGTATCCATCTTTTTTTATTCTCCTGACGCTGGAGAGCGATAATGAAATGAGGTATCTGCCTGTAACCCATAAAGATATCGCTGATATAAACGCCCTTGCTTTCAACCTCAGGAAACCACGGTTGTGAATAGTAGTTCAGGCTGACAAGGTTGTAAGGGCCTACGTAAGCTATTTGACGGCCGGCGCTGTCAATCAGGCCAAGATCAATGAAACCGCCGACCCGGTGGTTCATTATCTGAAAAATTCTCTCTAAATTGTTCTTCTCTGCCAGGTAATCGAAAGTATAAGTATCGGCCATGGCCAACAGAATGGCAGTCCGTTCCTTCAGGAAAAGTTCTATTGCATTGCTTTGGACCCTTGCGCGGTATTCGATCTGCTCTTCAATTTTGTTCCTGAAAACCTGGGCAAACTGGTAGTAAATTATAACACTGAGAGAGATAAGGGGTATAAATGAAACCAGCAGAGTGATGAAGGTGATCTTTCTCTGAAGGTTCGCATATATCTGTCTTTTCATATCAGCCCTTTTCCAGTTGCTTATCCTCTTCCAGACGCCTTATCTTCTGCTCCTGAATTTTTTTCCGTTTGAAAGCGTCTTCAAGTTTATATAACAATTCGTCAACATCGGTAGGTTTCATCAGGTAATCAAAGGCTCCCGCTTCCATTCCTTCCACGGCTACCTCCAGGTTGGCATGTCCTGTAAGCATTATCACTTCCACCAGTGGTCTTATCTTTTTGATTTCCTTCAATGTCTGTATGCCGCCCATGCCTTGCATCCTTACATCGAGGACCACGACATCCGGCGGAGTCTCTTTGAGAATCTTTAATGCCTCTTCACCGCTGTCGGCGCCTGTTGCTTTTATCCTTCGCTTCAGCAGTCTTTTCAGCAATGTTTCTAAAAAATCTTTTTCATCGTCTACGAGCAGGACACTGAATTCATCCACCTGTACACCTCCTTATCTTTTAAGAACCGGTTCAATTTTTCCGACAAGTTCTTCAAAATCACATGGCTTTGTCAGATATTGAAGCTCCCTGCAGCAAGCTGTGGGGAATGCGCTCGCTGTTTCGGTTCAAGGAGCAAAGGAAACAGCCATGAAGATAAAGAGAATCTTCTTAATTGTCAATGATTTGTAATAAGGATCTTTCAGCCTGTTTTCCTGGTTCATTACCGCATATCCTCTGATTCACTTATTTTCCATCGCCTGTTCCGGCGGTTTTATTTAAAATTTCAGTCACCACTTTTTTAAGTTTTTCAATGCTGCTTCCTCCCTTTTCAACAAATTCTGTCGGATTGATAATTTTGGAGGCAGAGAGATAATCTGAAAAAAAAGTATGAAAAACTACCGGAAGGTAGGGAATTCTTTGTTTGAGTTTTTTCAGTAATAAAGATTCTTCTGCGTCAGGCAGGTCCGGATCAAGAATTAAAAGATCGGCGGGTTCCCGATGATATGCCCATTTCAGCACTTCCCGGCCGTTTTCAGCCAGTTGTACAGAGTATCCTTCGGCCAGCATTTCCCGCCGCAGAAATTCCCGCACATTTGAATTGCGGTCGGCAATTAATATTTTGATCTTTTTTTCCAAAGCTTTTTTCCCAGGCAATTTGTTTGAGATAAATAGCAAGGTATGTGCCATAAGTTATTCGGCAGAAAATATTTTATAATATATTGATATTGTTTTATTTGTTATAAACGATCAGGCCGTTGGATTTATATGTTTGTGTCGGATTTTTTTACAGGATGTAAAGAGTGGCAAAATAATGATGCCGGAGGAGCTTCAGGGATATCATAAACGATTGATATTTGCCGAAAGAATAATACGATGATTTTGCTTTATATTAGGAGGGAAAAAGTGTAATAACTGTAAATAGTTGAAGGCTTCGTAAAGATCAATCGACAAAAAACCTGTTTTCATGGTCAGTTATACTATTATGATACTTGCAGTCATTTCGGATATTCACGGCAACACGGATGCCCTTGTCAGGGTTCTGGCCGATGCCGATTTATCCCGTTTCGATGAAATGGTTTGCCTGGGTGATGTGATCGGCTACGGCCCTGAACCGAACGAAGCTATCCGCCTGATACGTGAACGAAATATTCCGACCGTCATGGGAAACCATGAACTGGGTGTGGCCGAATGTTATTACATGGATCACCTGAATCCCATCGCTTGCCAATCGTTGCTGATTACCATAAAGATGCTGTCCGGAGAATCTTTGAATTTCGTAAACGGCCTTGAGCATTTTTTGGTTTCCCATGACTCCCGTTTTGTTCACGGCTTTCCTCCTGATTCTCCGACAACATATATGTTTGAAATTTCGAACATGAAAATGAAGAACATTTTCGGTCAATACAAAGAAAGGCTCTGTTTTACAGGCCATACCCATAACCCTGAGATAGTTGAATTTGACGGCGATTTTGTTGTCCGCACCCTGCTGAAGAGAGGAGTAATAAACCTGGACAAAGACAAGCGCTACATAATAAATGCCGGAAGCGTCGGACAACCGAGAGACGGCGACAATCATGCCAAGTATTTGATATGGGATACGGCGGACGATACAATTGAAGTAAAATATGTTCCTTATGATATCGATTCGGTTGTAAATAAAATCATCAAAGCCGGCCTTCCCGCATTTAATGCAAGGAGGCTTATGTGAGGCTTTTATGGTACCGTTAAATGAATAAAATAAGCAGATACGAAATATGCGGTCTTCTCGGAAAAGGCGGGAGCGTGGAGAGATCGGCAGCATAAAATATGTGAGGTGAAAAATGGACGGACATATTGCAATACCAGTCTGGTTGTTTATTTTGCTGATCATAGTAACATGCATCGCTGTTCTGGACAGAGTTCTGATTCCCAGCACCCGCTGGTTTATCCGGCGCAGGATAAATCGTGTAATTGATGAAATCAGCACCCGGCTTGATATAGAGATCAGGCCTTTCCAGCTTACAAAAAGGCAGGTATTGATTGACCGGCTCGTCTATGATCCGAAGATTATAGAAGCTGTACAGGCATATGCCCAGGAGAAAAAAATACCCCGGGAGGTTGCCCAGGCAAAGGTTATCACATATGCAAAGGAGATAGTGCCGTCGTTTAATGCGTATCTTTATTTCAGAATCGGCTACTGGGTGGCAAAGAAGGTAGCGCGGCTGCTTTACAGGGTGAGAGTCGGTTATGTAGACAATGAAGACCTTGCGAAGGTTGACCCAAAATCGACGGTAGTATTTGTCATAAACCATCGCAGCAACATGGATTATGTTCTCGTGGCTTTTCTTGCCGCAGAGCGCACGACTCTCTCATATGCTGTCGGGGAATGGGCCAGAATATGGCCGCTTCAAATGCTGATTAAATACATGGGCGCATTTTTCGTGAGGAGAAATTCCGGAAACCGGTTGTACCGTCAGGTACTGGAAAGGTATATCCATATGGCGACAAAGGAGGGCGTGTGCCAGGCCGTCTTCATTGAAGGCGGACTGACCCGCGACGGGTGCCTGAGGCCGCCGAAGCTGGGTCTGCTTGACTATATGCTGCGGGGTTTTGAACCCGAAAAGGACCGGGATATAGTTTTCATACCTGTCGGCATAAATTATGACAGGACGATTGAGGACCGCAGCCTCCTGCATGAAATTAAGCCTTCCGCAGAAAAAAGAAGCGGGTGGTTTATTTTTAAAACCGTAGCAGGTTTTGTATTTAACAACCTGTTTTTAATGACTCAGAACAAATGGGAGCGCTTCGGGTTCGCGTGCGTCAATTTCGGACATCATATATCGGTTGGCAGATACTGCAGGGAAAACGGGATAAATTTCAGCGCCATGGACCGTGAAACAAGGTTTCCGGAAATCGAAAAGCTTTCATACAAACTGCTTGATTCCATAAGTACCATTATTCCTGTTCTGCCTGTGCCGCTTGCGGCTTTTGTTCTCATGGAAAACCGCGATAAATGGATAACAGAATTTGATCTGAAGGCTCAGATATATAATTTAATGGAAGAACTGAAGGCCAATGGTGCAATTGTAAATGTTCCCGATAAAAGCCGCGAGGATACTATAAACAGCGCAATAAACATGTTAAAAATCAGAAGAATGATTATCCGGTATGACGGACTGCTCAAGGCAGATCCGGATATGCTTGATGTTTTATCCTATTATGCAAACTCAATTGCCCAGTGGCGGCAAGCTCAGGATATAAAGGTCTCCGGAGTTCCGGAAATAATGGAGGCGCAGGAAGAAATAAAAGATATCTCCCGCGTAAAGAAAAGATCGGTTCCGGCGCCTTCATAAATAGTGAATTGAAAAAAAATTGCCTTTAACGTGGTGTTATGCAAAGATCTCATTGCGGTAATGACCGCAGGGATTAATCTATAAGGAGAGATTTGAAATAAAATGAGTAATGAGCCCAACAAAATAATATATTCCATGATCGG
>JAUYEO010000034.1 GCA_030689795.1 Desulfobacterales bacterium
AATGCAAATTCCTATACTATTAAATTTTCAAACCGTCAGGTTATACAAATATGCAAGGTATATCTTCTTCTTTCGTTCATCTTCATGTTCATACCCAGTACAGCCTCCTGGACGGAGCCATAAGAATCAATCATCTCCTCGACCGTGTGCGGGATTTCGGTATGGATGCTGTGGCTATAACGGACCACGGGAGCATGTTCGGCGCCCTTGAATTTTATTTAAGGGCGGTTGAAGAGGATATAAAACCCGTCATAGGATGCGAATGCTATCTTGCCCCGCGAAAGCTTACGGACAAAACTCCTCAGGACGCCAAGGGGGTTTCACATCTTATACTTCTTGCCGAAAACAATCAAGGCTACAGCAATTTATGCAAACTTGCATCAATCGCACAGTTAAAAGGTTTTTACTATAAGCCGCGAATAGATAAAGATGTGCTCAGGGAATACTGCGGGGGCCTTATAGCCCTTTCTGCATGCCTGCATGGTGAAATTCCTGCGCTTGCCGGCATGGGGAAAATCGCCGAAGCGGATGAGGCCGCGCGTTTCTATCAGGATCTGTTCGGGGAGAATAATTTTTTTCTCGAACTCCAGCATAACGGGATAGATATACAGAAGGAGATAAACGAAGCCCTCATCGACATGGGAAAGAGGCTTTCGATCCCCCTTGTCGCAACCAATGACTGCCACTACCTCGACAGGGAGGATGCGAGGGCTCACGAGATTCTTCTGTGCGTCCAGACCGGTAAAACCGTCAAGGATTCGTCGCACTTTAAATTTGAGACAGATCAGCTTTATTTCAAATCCGGGGAGGAGATGAGCTCCTTTTTTGCCGGAACCCCCGATGCAATTGAAAATACGGGAAAGATAGCGGCAAGATGCAATCTCGATTTCGATTTCAATAATTATCATTTCCCGAAATTCAATACTTCCCCAGGCCAGACCGAAGAGGAGCTTCTCGATCATAAAGTAAGAGAAGGGTTTGAGAGGGTGCTGATTAAAATAAAATCAAAAAATCCATCTTTGGATGAAGATTTATACAGAAAGCGCCTTGAGCATGAAATGTCGGTTCTTGTTTCAATGGACTTTTCCGGATATTTTCTTATTGTAGCCGATTTTATTCAGTATGCCAGAGAAAACAATATTCCTGTCGGCCCCGGGAGGGGGTCTGCAGCGGGCAGTCTTGTTGCGTACTCGCTTGGAATTACCGGTCTTGACCCTATCGAGCATGGACTGATCTTTGAGCGTTTTCTCAACCCGGCCCGTAAAAGCATGCCGGACATAGATGTTGATTTCTGCATAAACGGACGTGACAGGGTATTGAAATATGTTGTCGACCGGTATGGTAAAGACCGGGTTTCCCAGATTATAACCTTCGGATCGATGAAGACGCGGGCGGTAATAAGAGATGTCGGGCGGGCTCTTGATATACCGCTTCGTGAAGTTGATGAAATAGCAAAGATGATCCCTGATGTTCTGAACATAAGCCTTGATGAGGCATTAAAACAGGAGCCTAGACTGAATGAGCTGGCCGGGCAGAAGCCGGAGATTGCGGAGCTGATAGGCATATGCAGGACGCTTGAAGGGTTGCCGCGCCATGCATCCACTCATGCCGCAGGCGTTGTCATAGCCGACAAACCGCTTGATGAGTACCTTCCTCTTTACAAGGGCAAAAACGACGAACTTGTAACCCAGTATGACATGAAACGGGTTGAAAAGATAGGGCTTATAAAATTTGATTTTCTGGGGCTTCGCAACCTAACCGTTATAGCAAACACACTCTCTTTGATTTCAAAACAGGGGATGACTCCCCCCGATATGGAAAAACTCGCCCTTGATGATCCGGGCACATACCGTCTCCTTTCTGCAGGCGATACGACCGGGGTATTCCAGCTTGAAAGCAAAGGGATGAAGGACCTTCTGAAAAGGGTTATACCTGAAAACTTCGATGACATAACCGCTCTTGTCGCTCTCTACAGGCCCGGTCCCATAGAAAGCGGGATGATAGACGATTACGTGGAAAGAAAACACGGGCGGCGATCTGTCGAATATCCCGTTCCGGAACTGGAGCCTATCCTGAAGGAGACTTACGGGGTTATTGTCTACCAGGAGCAGGTAATGAAGATCGCCGGCGTTCTGGCCGGATATTCGATGGCTGAAGCCGATGATCTCCGCAAAGCGATGGGCAAGAAGATCGCAGAGATCATGGCGGCGCAGAGAGAGCGTTTTGTGAGCGGAGCGATTGCAAACGGCGTGCATAAAGCAGAGGCTGACAAACTTTTTTCCCTCATCGACAAATTCGGCGGTTACGGGTTCAACAAGTCTCACAGCGCGGCATACGCTCTTATTGCGTACCAGACCGCGTTTTTAAAGGCGCATTATCCGGTTGAGTTCATGGCCTCGCTTTTAACCAGTGAAATGAATTCCACCGACAGCGTGGTGAAATTCATAGCCGAATGCGGCAGTCAAGGAATACCCGTTCTTCCCCCCGATATAAATGAAAGCGAAAGAGAATTTGCCGTAAACGGCACGAAAATAAGATTCGGCCTTGTGGCAGTTAAGAATGTCGGCGAGGGGGCAATTGAGGCGGTTATCGCGGCAAGAAAGGAGAAAAAGTTTTCTTCCCTGTTTGATTTTTGCGAACGCGTTGATCTGAAAAAAGTAAACAAGCGCGTCATAGAGAGTCTCATAAAGTGCGGCGCCTTCGATTCGACAGGCGATTATCGCTCAAGGATGGCGGCTTCTCTGGATGATTCCGTTGAATACGGACAGAGGGTTCAGAGGGAAAAAACAAGTTCTCAGATAGGCCTGTTCGGAGCTGCAAAGGAAAATGAAACCGCCCGGGATCTTCCACGCATGCCTGAAATAGAAGAATGGGAAGAGAAGGAGCTCCTTGCCTTTGAAAAGGAATATCTCGGTTTTTATATAACGGGTCACCCGCTGAATAAGTACGAAGAGCTCCTTTCCAAATTCACGAATGCCGATTCTCTTACTATTAAAGATATGAAGGATGGCGAAATTGCAAGATTCGGAGGAATAATAATAAATTCGAGAATTATTCAAACAAGGAAAGGTGATACGATGGCGTACGTCGTAACCGAAGATATGCACGGGAGCATTGAAACCACCATTTTCCCTTCCGTTTATTCCTCGGTCGGCGAACTCCTTGCCGGTGAGAGGCCTGTCATTGTCCAGGGCAGGATTCAGAAGGATGAAAAATTGCTGAAGGTGCTTGCAGAGACCCTGGTTCCTCTTGAAAAGGCCGAAGAGATGTGGACTGCCGAAATACATTTCAACATTGATGCAACGGTGTCTGACAGGAAAACCTTGCTGAAACTTAAAGAGATTTTGATGCGCCATCCGGGTGTGACGAAAGGGTTTATTCATTTAAGAAATCCGGGTAAAACGGATGTGGTAATAGCTCTTCCCGATAACATGAAATTAAAACCCGGTATTCCGCTTACAAGGGAAGTAAACGAATTTCTGGGGTACGGGGCCGTTTTCGCAGTTTGCGCACCGGTCGAAAATCATATGAGGAAAAACAATAATTTTCACAGAAAAAACGGAAAGGTTTAAAAGCGATATGCCTGAAGCAAAATACAGTATATACCCTGTTCTTCTTGCAGGCGGAACAGGGACCCGTCTCTGGCCGGTTTCAAGGGAGCTTTACCCGAAACAGCTTGTAAGGTTCATCGGCGATTATTCTCTTGTCCAGAGCACCATAAAGAGGCTTGAGCCCGTTCTTGATATCGGCAAGGTAAGAATAGTCTGCGCGAAAGAGCATTTCCACGAAACCGCAAGGCATATGGAAGGAATAGGTGTCAGCTCAAACGGCAAGATCATATGCGAACCGTGCGGGAGAAATACTGCGCCTGCCGTTTTGCTTGCCCTCCTCGATATCCTGAAAACTGAAAAGGATGCGATCATATGCGTGTTCCCAGCCGACCATGTAATAAAAAACATATCGCTTTTTCACGACAGGCTTAAGTCGGCCATAAAACTTGCCGAGGAAGGCTACATTGTCACATTCGGCATAAAACCCCATTACCCTGAAACCGGATACGGTTACATAGAGGGAGGCAGGGCGGTCTCATCGGGCGGATGCCTTATTAAAAGATTTGTCGAAAAGCCGGACAGGGAAACTGCTGAACGGTATATCAGTGCCGGAAATTTTTACTGGAACAGCGGCATGTTCGCATTCAGGGCCGGCGTCATGCTTGAGGAATTCCAGAAATATCAGTCCGCGCTTTATGAAATAATGGCAAAAATTGTATCAGGGAAAAGACATCTTACAAAACGAAACTATGAGAAGCTCGATAATATCTCCTTTGATGTGGCAATAATGGAGAGGACAAAAAAAGGGGTGGTTCTTCCTTCCGATTTCGGGTGGAGCGATATCGGTTCCTGGAAATCGCTCTATGACTTTCTCCCAAAAGATGAAAAGAACAATGTCATAGACGGTGATGTGGTGGCGGAGAATACTGAAAACTGCTTTATCATGGGACGTCAGAGGCTTATAGCCGTAAATAGCCTTGAAAACATGGTCGTTGTCGAGACCCCCGACTCGGTTTTTGTTTCAGATATGGAAAACAGCAGGGATGTCAGGAATATCGTAGCACAGCTCAAGCAGAAAAAACGGAAGGAATACCAGCAGCACAGGACGATCCATTACCAGTGGGGGAGTCTCACCCTGCTTGAGCAAAAAGACGACTTCACGGTTACAAGTCTTGTCATATATCCCGGTTCGTTATATAAAATGAAAAACTCGCATGACAGTATAAAGCAGATTATCGCGGTTTCCGGCGCGGTGAAGGTTGGATCAGGGAAAAGAGTGCGCCGTCTTGTCAGGGGGAAGGCCGTCGTGATTTCAGCAAACGGCTTTATTCCGATCATGAATCAGGGAAGTGAGCCGGCCGAAGTTATTTGCGTTGAGATGGGACGCAAGAGGAAGTAAAAAGTGAAAAGTGAAAGAAAAAAAAGGATTCGAGGGGTCAAGGGTTAAAGGGATTAGAAACAGAATATCCAATATCGTATAGCGGACATAGTCTCTGGTTTATGGTCTCTGGTTTAACCAGAAACTACAAACCAGAAACCAATATCTTGCAACCTGCAACTCAAATCTTGCAACTTACTGAAACCGGGAGCCGTTAATTATGAAAGTACCTCTTCTTGATTTAAAGGCGCAGTATAAAACAATTAAAGATGAAATTTTGGATGTGACTGCCGGCATATTCGAAAGCCAGTATTTTATCCTCGGGCCGCATGTAGAGAAACTCGAAAAGGAGATAGCGGAGTACTGCTGTGTAAAATATGCGCTTGGCGTATCGTCGGGAACCGACGCGCTCCTTATTGCGCTTATGGCTGCAGGAATAGGCCCGGGAGACAGTGTTATCACCACGCCGTATACTTTTTTTGCAACCGCCGGCTCGATTGCACGTGTCGGGGCAAAACCGATATTTGCCGATATTGACCCTGATACCTATAATCTTTCGCCGGAAAAAATATCGGAGATTGTCTGTTCAATGAAAGCCGCCGAACGCGCGCGTCTTAAGGCGATAATGCCGGTGCATCTTTACGGGCAGTGCGCGGATATGGATCCTATCCTTGATATTGCCAAAAAGTTCAATCTTCTTGTGATAGAAGACGCGGCACAGGCCATAGGTTCCGAGTATAAAGGGCGACGGGCCGGCTCGATGGGCAGTTTCGGCTGTTTTTCTTTTTTCCCTTCGAAAAACCTCGGCGCTTTCGGGGACGGCGGCATAGTGACCGTGAAAGCGGCCGCCTTTTATGAAAAACTTCATATACTGCGGGTTCACGGTTCTCATCCGAAATACTATCACAGGTATATAGGCGGCAACTTCAGGCTTGACGCTATCCAGGCTGCGATTGTTTCGGTCAAGCTGAAGCATCTTGACGGCTGGACCGGGGCGCGGCAGAAGAACGCACAAAGATACGCAAAGCTCTTTGAGGAAGCGGGCCTTGATAAAAAGATAAAGCTCCCGGTTCAGAAAGAGGGCCGGCATATATACAATCAGTTTGTAATAGAAGTTCCGGAAAAGAGGGATGACTTAAGAGACCATTTAAACAATGCCGGAATAGGAAACGAGGTTTATTACCCTGTTCCGCTTCATCTTCAGGAATGTTTTGCATACCTTGGATACAGGAAAGGAGATATGCCTGTTTCCGAGCATGCAGCCCTGCAGACCATTGCATTGCCCATTTACCCGGAGCTTACGGAAGATATGCAGGCCTATGTGGTGGAAAAAATAAGAGAATTCTATATGACGTGAATGGTGTGAAAGGGTCAAAGGCACAACGCGAATTTCGAACATCGAATATCAAAGTACGAAGTCCGAATATCGAAGTCCGAACCAAAGACCGGTTATAACTACCAGTACCGGTGATCCTGATATCTGGAATCTTACCCTGCAAGTCGCAAAATGAATTAAATTTCCGGGAAAGGTGTTTCACATACTTTAAGAGTCTCTTTTGAGAATTGGTTGGCATTGTGATCTTTGATTACAATGCCGTAAACTTTGCATCGCAATTGTTACTGGTCTTTAAATGGGTTGATATGGCTTTGATCGCTGTTCGTGACGTGTGCTGGGGCTTTGGTAACGCTCCCCTGCTCGACAATGTTAATCTTCAAATCGAAAAAGGTCAGCGGATCTGTCTGCTGGGTCGAAACGGCGTGGGCAAGTCTTCCCTGCTCAAGCTTCTATGCAACACCATTCTGCCCGACAGCGGCGATATCTGGCGTCAGCAGGGTATCACCATTGCGGCCCTGGAACAGGAGGTGCCTTCCGGATCCGATGGCACGATCTTCGAGATGGTAGCCCTGGGTCTCGGTGAAAAGGGGAAGGCGCTGGCCGAACACAATCGCATCTGCAAACTGCCTGAGACCGAAAGCAGCAGCAACCACCTTAAAAGGAGGGATTCGCTGCAGCAGGTAATGAACGCCCACGGCGGGTTGACAGCATTAAAAAATACCATAGAAAGCGCCTTGTCCCGGACCGGTCTTGATCCTGAAAGCAGGTTCTCCGACCTTTCCGCAGGCATGAAGCGGCGAACGCTTTTCGCCCGCGCGCTTGCCCAGGAACCCGATCTGCTTTTGCTGGATGAACCCACAAACCATCTGGACATCGATGCCATCATCTGGATGGAAGAGTATATCATGCGCCATGTAAAGACTCTGCTTTTCATTACCCACGACCGTACTTTTTTAAAACGGATAGCCACACGCATTATAGAGCTGGACAGGGGTCGCCTGACCTCCTATGACTGCGATTACGACACATACTTAAAACGCAGAGAAGCCGCATCTGAAGCCGAAGAGCAGCAAAACAGGGTGTTCGACAAAAAACTTTCCCAGGAAGAGGTCTGGATCCGGCAGGGTGTCAAGGCCCGCCGCACCCGCAACGAAGGGCGCGTCCGAACCTTGCAGAAATTGCGGGCAGAAGCCATGGCTCGCCGCGCAAAGACAGGTAATGTCAGGTTGGAGCTCCAGAAGGCGGAAAGGAGCGGCCGGCTGGTTATCGAAGCCCAAGAGGTAAACCATTCCTACGGACAAACCTCCATTGTCCGTGGCTTTTCCACTTCCATAATGCGGGGGGACAAGATCGGCATCATCGGACCTAATGGTGCTGGAAAAACCACGCTGCTCGGCATCCTGTTAAAAGAAATCACTCCTGACAATGGCACTGTACGTCACGGCACACAGCTTCAGGTGGCCTATTTTGACCAGCTCAGAGCTCAGTTGGACGATCGGAAAACCGCGGTTCAAAACATCGGCGAGGGCAACGATTTTATCATCTTTAATGGGCAGAAACGCCATGTGATAAGCCATTTGCAGGATTTTCTCTTTTCCCCGGAAAGATGCCGCCTGCCGGTTCATGTGCTTTCCGGCGGAGAGCGCAACAGACTGCTGCTTGCAAAGCTCTTTGCCAAACCAGCCAATGTTCTGGTACTGGACGAACCCACAAACGATCTTGATGCCGAGACTCTGGAGCTTCTGGAGGAGCTTCTATTCGATTATAAAGGGACTCTTTTGCTGGTCAGTCATGACCGGGCTTTTTTAAATAACGTTGTAACCAGCACCATTGTATTTGAAGGCCAGGGGCTTGTGACCGAATATGCCGGAGGATACGATGACTGGTTGCTGCAAAGGACCGGGTCTGTGGAGACACCGCCCGAAAAAAAAGAGGCCAAAAAAGTCCGGACGCCCTCGTCACACGTAAAGCCAGGGAAGCTCGGGTTTAAGCAATCGCGGGAACTCTCGGAACTGCCTCGCAGGATCGATGAACTTGAATCGGAGCAAAAAGCTCTCCACGCGACCATGTCCGATCCTTTCTTCTACAAAAAGAGCAGAGAGGAGATCGCTGAACTTCAAAAACGCCTCACGGAAGTGGATCAGGATATTGAGGCGAACTATCTTCGCTGGGAGATACTCGAAAACCTTGAATAAGAAACCGCCACAACATACCTGCTTTATCAGCTCCGGCAAATGTTGTTGACACAAAGACCTGAAGAAAAAAATTGAGGCCATGGCAGGCGCAAATCAAGGTCGCCAATCAGGAATACCGGTTTCAAATATCCTTCTGTTCCGCCAGGCACGCTCTGCTCTGACGTTCCGGAAGCTTGCCCCCTTACGCAGACTGATTTTGTTATGTCCCCTGTTTATGATCGGCAGATAAAACCGCTATTCGAAAAATCAATTGACATTCTATCTAATGATATTATATTGATATATAAAATCTAAATCGGCAAATAGATCGGCAAAATGTATACACGATCATCACAGATGGAACCACTTCTCCCGAGCGAGTCACCTGCTCTGGAGGATCTGGCGCAAAAAGTTGTCAGCCAGTCGGCTGGGCTTGGCGGCTGTCTTCATCCGGTGACCCGGGATTCGGTTGTCGAGCTCCTGCGCCTCATTAACAGCTATTACTCCAATCTCATCGAGGGGCACAGCACCCATCCCATTGACATCGAACGCGCCATGCGGCAGGACTGGGCCGGCGACCCAGCCCGGCGGGACCTTCAGCTGGAAAGCCTGGCGCACATCAGCTGTCAGCGCTCGGTGGAAAATCGCCTGCGTAATGAACCGGATCTCAATATCGCCGATCAGGATTTCATTGTATGGCTCCATCGCATTTTTTATGAGCAACTGCCTTCAAGTTTGCGGCGCGTCCGGAATGAAGAGACAGGAGAAACGATTGATGTTGTACCCGGCGAGCTGCGGCGCCGCGAGGTCATTGTCGGACGCCACATTGGCCCGGAAGCGGCAACGTTGTACGCTTTTCTGGATCGTTTTGCGTCTTTCTATCAGCCGGCAGCCTTCCATGGTCTCGCACCGCTCGTGGCGGCCATCGCTTCCCATCATCGCCTGATGTGGATTCACCCGTTTCTAGACGGCAATGGCCGGGTGGCGCGTCTTTACACCGACGCCTGCTTTTGCCGACTGCCTCTACCCGGCTATGGACTTTGGAACGTCAGCCGGGGTCTTGCCCGGCGTCGGGACGAATATATGGCTGCCCTCACTTCGGCCGATGCGCCGCGCCGGAATGACTACGATGGACGGGGAAGCCTTTCCAACGAGGAATTGGTCAGATTCTGCATGTTTTTTCTGGATGTCTGTCTTGACCAGATCGGTTTCATGAGCGGATTGCTCGGGCTGGATGGCCTCCTCGACAGGATAAAAGGTTATGTGAACATGCGCAGGGCCGGGCTCATTCCGGGGCCTCTGCAAGACTCCCAGCCGCTAAAGCCGGAAGCGACTTATATGCTTCAGGAGGCGTTACTTCGCGGTCAAACCGCCAGGGGAGACCTCATTCGGGCATCCGGTATGGCCGAGCGGACCGGTAGGATATTGTTGGGACAGCTTCTAAAAGAAGGGTCGCTGGTATCCGATTCTCCCAAAGGCGCGATCAGGTTCGGCATACAGACCCATGTGGCGGGATATCTGTTCCCGGACCTTTATCCCGTGCGCAAACTTAAAGAATGAACAGGAAAAAACGTCGGTAACAGTTTAGTCCCTTTTCCTGTAACAGTTTAGTCCTTTTGCAATTATTTTGGCCCATATAGGGGACGGGCCCATATAGGGGACGTCTTAAACAATTAAACTTGATTAACGCCCGGCGATATGTTATTCGGGATTCATGCCAAGAAAATCACGAATAGATGCTCCGGGAGCGATGCATCATATAATTGTCAGGGGA
>JAUYEO010000059.1 GCA_030689795.1 Desulfobacterales bacterium
CATGATGGCATCTCCTTGTTGACCATTGAATCATGCTTCATCATTAAACGCCTATTAATATAATACAAACCGCGCTAACTGCGAGGTTTATGGGTTCGGCACTTAAGATTTATTCGTAAATATAGTGAGCCAATTGCAAAAGTCCCTCTCCCCTCCCTTGATGGGAGGGGATTAAGGGGAGGGTGAAAGAATAACTCATTGATAACTCTAATTTTTTACCCCTCACCCTCTCCCGCAAGTGGAGAGGGTATTTTCGGGAGTTTTGCAATTGGCTCAATAATAAAAAAGGAGAAAATGTTTATGAAAAAACTGTTGAGTGTGTGTGTAGCTGTTTTGTTTGTGATCTGCGCGGTTGCCACGGTTTACGCGGCTGATACCAAGCTGGTCCTCTCAACCGGCGGAACTGCCGGAACTTACTACCCTCTTGGCGGCGCGATAGCAAGAATCTGGAACACCAAGATTCCGGCCATGAACGTGACCGCACAAACCACCGGGGCATCAGCCGAGAACATCCGGCTGGTCAACAAAAAAGAAGCCGAACTGGCCCTTGTTCAGAGCGATACCCTCGACGCTGCTTTCAATGCCAAAGCACCGTTCACGGAAGCCATCAAGAGCATGAGCGTCATCGCGGTACTCTATCCTGAAATCATCCAGGTTGTGGTCCGGACTGACTCCCCAATCAAATCCATTGCGGATCTCAAGGGCAAGAAGGTAGGCGTCGGCGCGCCCGGAAGCGGAACCGAAGCCAATTTCAGGCAATTAATGGACATTTACGGTTTAGCCAAGGATGACGTCAAGAGCCAGTATCTCTCTTTTTCCGAGAGCGCCGAACAGTTCAAGGACAGGCATATCGATGCCTTTATCGTGACGGCCGGCATTCCCAATGCCGCCATCATGGATATCGGCACACAGCACGAAATACGGATCCTTAATATTCCTGCCGATATGGCGGCCAAACTTACAGGAAAATACCCCTTTTTGGCAGCAGCCAAAGTGCCTGCCGGCACCTATAAGAACCAGGCCCAGGATGTTGCAACCGTTGCGGTGAATGCCGTTCTCATTGCCGGCAACGACCTCTCCACAGACATTGTCTACAGCATGACCAAAGCCCTGTTTGATAATCAGGCTGAACTGGCATCCGCCCATGCCAAGGGCAAAGAACTGAATCTGCAATACGCGGTTCAGGGCGTATCAATTCCCTTCCATCCGGGCGCATTGAAGTACTACAAAGAAAAAGGCGCGATAAAATAGCCTTAAGGAGAATACGGGCGCAGTTTTCCGGACGGGAAACTGCGCCTTATTATTTTTTATGAGCCGTCGATTTGCGTGGAGTATTACCATTGCCGGGATCATCGGCGCCGGTCTGTTGTTCCTGCCGTTTATCACAGCGCTTGAAATCAGCGATTTTAAAACCCGGCAAAGACTTCTGCTCGTTTGCATGCAATCCGGAGAAGAATTTACCATCTCCTTCATTCACTCCGTAAATCGGCGGCCTGTTTACGACACACTGCGGGTGGAAGGAGACCACCTTGTGATAGTGCGGTCGCGCTACGATTCATTCGGGGCCGGCATGCCTGAGTCTTCCACCGGGGAAGGAACGCTTAAAGTCGCAAAAGACGGCTGGCTGGAATGGACCGTCAACAGGCCTGTCCCGGATATAACCGTCAGGGTCGGGTGGACGGCTGAGCATATGTTGCATATCAGAGACCGGAAGATCCGCCTGACGGAACTGGCGGAACCGGGGAGTGGGTTAACCATGCGGGTTCAGAAAATAAGCATGATAGATTATTTGAAAGGCAGATCCGTTAAATGAAAGAAAATACGGAAGATAATGTTAAATCAGGCATCCTCACGACGAAAATGGAGGGAGTCGAAGCCGTTTCCAAGGATGAGATCGAAGCAATTCTGAAAAAGGTCGACAGGGAGGCGAATGTCCGTCCGCTGACCGGCATTTCGCGCTGGATCGTTTATGTCATCGGCGTCAGTTGGTCGGTTTTCCAAGTCTATACGGCCGCCTTCGGGCTTTTGCCGGCACAGCTCCAGCGTTCCGTACATCTGGCGTTTGCTTTCGCACTGGCCTATCTCCTGTTTCCCTTCCGTTCATCGAAGTCTTCCGACCTGCTCAGATGGTACAGCTGGGTGTTTGCCGCTTTCGCGACTTTAGTCGGTTTATACATGGGGCTCAACTACATGCGCATCATGGAGGCCGGCGGGGATTATGCTACCGCTGATTATATTTTTGCCGGGTTCGGAATTCTTCTCACTCTGGAGGCGGCGCGCCGCGTGGTGGGTCTCCCGATCGCCTGCCTGGCAGGCTTCTTTCTATTTTACGCCTATTTCGGAAGCTATTTTCCTTCATTCATGGCCCATCGGGGATATTCGCTGCAGCGGATCGCGTCCCATATGTATCTCACAACTGAAGGCATCCTGGGCATTCCATTAGGAGTTTGCGCCACATTCATCTATCTCTTCATTCTGTTCGGTTCCTTCCGGGAGAAGACGGGACTGGGACAGCTTTTCATCGATATTTCCAATGCCATTGCCGGATGGGCTTCGGGCGGGCCGGCCAAGATGGCGGTCATCACCAGCGCCATGGAAGGCACGGTTTCGGGGAGTTCGGTGGCCAATACAGTTGAGTCGGGCAGCCTGACCATCCCCATGATGAAGCGCCTGGGTTATCGTCCTGAGTTTGCGGCGGCAGTGGAAGCTTCCGCTTCAACCGGCGGGCAGATAATGCCGCCCATCATGGGCGCGGCCGCCTTTATCATGGCCGAATTCCTCAATATGCCCTACCTCGATATCGCCAAGGCGGCGATTATTCCGGCCTGCCTTTATTTCTTCGGAGTATTCATGGAGGTGCACTTCGAGGCAAAGCGCCTCAAGCTGCGCGGCTTGAGCCGGGATGAGCTTCCAAGGTTCATTGATGTCATGAAGGAACGGGGCCATCTCTTTGTTCCTCTTATTTCAATCATCGTCTTTCTCGGCATAGGTTTTACGCCGCTTTATGCAGCTTTGATGGGCCTTGTGACCTGCGTGGTAGTCGGCGCCATGCGCAAATCGACCAGGATGAGTTTTCGGGAAATAATGGATGCTTTTGAACTCGGCGCCCGTAACGCGATCGGGGTGGCCCTTGCCTGCGCTTCGGCGGGCATTATCATCGGCGTGATCACTCTTACCGGGTTGGGGTTAAAGCTGGCAAACGGCCTGGTGGACCTTGCGGGAGGAAACCTTCTGCTGACCCTCATATTCACCATGTTCGCCTCTCTTATCCTCGGCATGGGCGCCCCTACCACAGCCAATTACATCATCACCTCGACTATTGCTGCGCCCGCCATCATCCAGCTTGGTGTGCATCCGCTGGCAGCCCACATGTTCGTTTTCTATTTCGGGATCATCGCCGACATTACCCCGCCGGTTGCACTGGCCGCCTACGCGGGAGCGAGCATCGCGAAATCCGACCCGTTGAAGACAGGGATTATCGCCACAAAGCTTGCCATAGGCGCATTTATAGTGCCGTTCATTTTTGTCTATAATCCGGCGATGCTGTGGATCAACACCACATGGTATGGAATAATCCAGACGCTGTTCACGTCATGCATCGGCATGACGGCAATCGGCGCTTCAATGATAGGATTTTTCCTGACCAGAATGACATGGTTGGAAAGAGTCGTGTTTTTTATCGGCGGCCTGATGCTCGTTGATCCCGGAACAATAACCGACTTAATGGGCCTGCTTATCCTCGCAGTTGCCTGTTTTTACCAGTGGGAGAAAAAGAGAAAAGAGACCCTACAAGAGTCTGTCGTAAACATATAAGAAAAATGCCCGTTAAAACCGGTCTGCGTGAAGCAGACCGGTCACTCTTTCTCCCAATCGACTCCATATTCTTCAGAAGCGACCGATTCCACGGCCAGCACATCCAGCTTGACTGCCTGCACTTTCCGGTAGATCTCATTATACTCTTTCCGTTCACCGTTTACCGTCAGCAGATCATTTTCGACCGAGATTCCGAACAGTCTTTCGTTTTCTTCCAGATACGGACGTATAAGCTCCCAGTCGGCCGGGCCCAAGTCAGTAAATTCTCCGCCGTTTAACTGTTCGTCCACCACTTTTCGGAAAGGATCTCTCATATAAATGGCCCCGCCGGATGCGAGCGAAAACAGATTTGAACCCGGATATGGAGTCGCCTGGGCGGTTGCATTGCCTTCATCATCTACCTGAAGCCCGTTTAAAACGACAAAACCTCCGCCGTTGAGCGGATCACCGGCCATGAAAGATTCGGCAAGGTAATCAAGGCAGGTCCCGTTGATGACGACACGCGGATGACCTACAGCGTTTATCAGCGGACGTCCGGCCGCATTTCCCAGCACAAAGACATTTCCTCCCTTTGCGCCGTACATGAATGTCTGCCCGACATCGCCGTACACTACAAGCTTTCCTCTTTTCATTATCTGGCCAAGCTGATCCTGCGCATTGTCGTGCACATATATCTCCGGGCCGTCTATGCCGGAAGCCAGGTAGTCGCCGGAACTCCCGTAGACGTCTATCCTGACACCGTCCGCGGCTTCACCCAGGCCGCAGCCGGTAAACCGCTGCCCCCTGTACCCGTAGCAGATATATCGCTTCCAGCCGAGCTTATGCGCGGCGCAGATAAGGCGCGCATCGCAAGCATCGCCTTCCGGCGGAAATTTCCGGGCATTTATTATCAGGATATTATCAATCCCTTCGGGCGCCCTTAAGGCAGCGCGGGTATTCCAGTCGACATGCCTGTACCTCCCGGAGGCTTTACCGCTTATACCGGATGCCGAAGCAAAAACGGAGTCGAGACTGCTTCTCACCATATTGAGCACCGAACCGCGTTTTTTAAGACCCAGAGGATACCGGCGGTCATTAAGAAATGTCAGGATTCCGATCGCTTTTGACATGTTGTCGTCGCTTTGGCCGGAAAGTCTCGTCAGCTCCGCACATGCATATCTTAAAGTCTCATAATCCCAGCCGGTGATATTTTTTATGAAAAAGGAGGTTCCGGCCGCAGGATCTTTTGCCGCGAAACAGTCCCGGATCGCTTTTGAAACTCCGTCTGCGTCCTCAGGCGGCCTGATATCCGGCGTCATTTTATAATGAGCCTGTTTTCCCGGCAGTTTGATCGCCTCGCCGAACTTGTTGGTGCAGACCAGCTCTTTTTTGCCTGCGCCGTTTCCGTCATCCTTTACCGTGAAGATAAAAGCCCCGCCGTCAGTGGCGCTCCCGCCCCGCGCATTCCAGTATTTGTCGGCAACCGGGCAAAAGCGGCTGTCTTCCTTTGCAAGACTCTGAAGCGTTGCGTCTATCGCCTGCTTTTCTGAACATATGAGCCCTATCTGAACTTCGCCTTCCTGCAGGGCAAAAACCTGCGGACGCAGCATGGCCGTATCCGTTATGCCGATAAGCTGAAAAGCCTTGTTATAGAAATCATTGCGGGCAATTATGAAAAACCACGGCCCGTCAGGCGAGCTGTGCATGTGGTTCGACTGGATATGTCTGTATATCTGCTGTTTTGCCGGAGGCAGCAGGTCGAAATCATGTTCGGTGGTCGGCGCCATCGCCTCGATAATATACTCCATCGGATATCCGTACGTACGGTTCAACAGATCGAGCATCAACACCGAAACTTCCGTATCCGTCAGAAACTGCGGGAAGATGTTGTTCTGTTTCAGGTACTCGCTGACTGCATGGTAGTTTGCAAAGTCGCCGTTGTGAACAAGGGCTTCATCCATTCCGATAAACGGGTGTGCTCCGCCCGGATGCCATACGCGCCCCTTGGTCGGAAATCGCTGGTGGGCGATCCATCCGTGCGCCTTGAAGTCATCCAGCAGGTAATACTGTGCGACCTGCTCCGCATATCCTACGATTTTAAGGATCATGAGGTTGCGGCCGTGGGAAAGTACAAATGCCTTTTTCTCTCCCAGGGAAGCATAAAACGCCTGGTTCAGAAGATATGTGTTCCGATAGATATATTCGTCTTCCGCCTTCTGCGGACTGATATCCTGTAATCCGTTATCCCCGATAAAGCGGTCCAGCACGTCGCGTTTAACCCTCACAAAATAGCGCCAGACATCAGGAGGCCTTACTTCGAGGCCTGCGATGTCGCGGTAATCGTCCACAGCCGGTATCTTCCCGGCCTTGCTGATTTCAAGATACGGTTCAATATTCATTTTTTCAACATCCCTGCGCGCTTCAGGGTCGAGCAGGGCAATCTGGAGCATGTAGTGCGTATCCAGAACATCCTGCGTAACTCCGAGGCTGTCCGCAGAAAGCCCGACGGCAGCAATGCCGCCTCCCTTGCCGTTGCCCCGGTTGTGCATCTGGACCGAAGGCTCGAATATATGGCGTCCGCCGACCGGAATCGAAGAGATGAATCCTGTAACCCCGCACCCGCCTTCTTCCGCGGCCTTTTTTGAAGATACGTTTCCCTGCGGCAGATTCGCCCTGCCGGCAAGAATTCTGTTGATGATATTGTCCCTGTTCTTATGCATTTTCAGCTTTTATCCCTTGTGCTTTTTGAGACTTTGTATACCCCGACCCAGCTTGTTTAATCAGGACGCAGATTTTCGCAGATACCCGCAGATATCTATTTTTCTCAAATTATCAAATACCTTGCGTTTCGGTATATCTAAAAAGAGCTCGAGGATTCGAGGGGTCAAGTGAAGGTTAAAAAAACCGCCTTTTTACTTTTCACTTTCGCCTCACGCCTCACGACTTTAGTTTTTTATATTGAAAATCCTGGCAATCTGCGTTCATCTGCGTCCCCAAAGGCAATTCCTATATTATCGAGTTATTTCCCGTTTATCAGATCACCAGCTTTTTATGCGGCGCAGGCTGATATTTCATCCTTTCGCTTTCTTCCAGATAATCGAGGTGAATCAGCAGATCGCTTCGACCGACGAGTTCACGGATGCTTTTCATCCCGAACTGCCTTAATATCCGGCACCATTGTTTCCGCCACGCGCTGTACATATTTACGATACGGTTCTCCGCCCACTCTTCGGTTATCATTTCGCCGAGTTCGGAATCCGTGGTAGCTATGCCGCGGGCGCACCCCCGGCCGCTTTCGCAGTTTCCGCAGCGTACGCAATCGAGCGCTACCAGCTCGGCTGTGCCGATAACGACCCCGTCCGCGCCAAGCGCTACCGCCTTGGCGACATCCATGCCGTTTCTTATCCCACCGCTTGCGATAAGACAGACTTTATTCCGGACTCCTTCTTCGGTTAAGAACTTGTGAACTTTCGGTATTGCATACTCAATCGGCATTGCGATATTCTTCTTTGCGATGTCCGGCGCGGCGCCTGTTCCGCCGTAGCTTCCATCTATATGCACGATATGCGCGCCGGCATAATAAATCCCGACCGCCACCATATCCACATCCGAGGGAGTGGACACTTTCACCGACACCAGAACGCGCGGATTGATCTCCTTCACCCAGTCTACATGTTTTTTGTGATCCTCAACCGAGTAGACGCTGTGGAACGGAAAGGGCGAAAAAAGGGCGTTCCCCACCACGGTTTCCCGCATTGCCGCCACCTTGGGCGTTACCTTATCTCCCAGCAGATGGCCTCCGAGTCCCGGCTTTGCTCCCTGGGCGTATTTGAACTCGACAACCGGCGCATACTGTATAGTTTTTTCGCGAACGCCGAACAGGCCCGTGGCCACCTGTGTAATAACATGATCCGCATAAGGCACAAATTCTTCGGGGTACCCGCCCTCGCCCGTGCAGGTCAGGGTGTTGAGACGTTTTGCCGCCCTGGCTCTTCCGACTATGACGTTTAAGGCAGTAGAGCCGAATGACATCCCGCCGCCGTAACATGGCATCGATATCGTTTTCTCCGGGCGGCCGTCGGCGCGTTTGTTCAAAAGAACGCTCATGTCGATATCTTCATCGGCCGGACCGGGGCAACTCTCCGTATCAGTCATTTTAAACCTGATTTTATCGAAACCGCCGCCGGAATTTCCGAGGCTGTATTCAAGATCGACTACCGGCAGATTGCCGGTTTCAGCCATTTCCCAGTGCGCAATCAGCATTTCATCCGTCCAGCGGTAATCGCCGAGCGTATCCAGTATCGGATTAAGGCTCAGTGTCAGGGCCTTTTCCGGGCACCGGTCTATGCAATAAAAGTCATTTCCCCTGCACTTGAACCCGATACATTTATGCTCAACGGGGCGAAGCGATTTGTTGAAATTATCATATCTTTGATGCACCCCGTACGGGCAGAGCTTTGCGCACAGACCGCATGAAATGCAGCGGGAGTTTCTCCTGACAGTGTACTTGCCTATCGTATTTCTGAACCGGGAGGGTGTTACCCTTGTCTCCGGCAATATATTCTTCTTTTTTCTGCTTTTCATCTCTTATACCAGCCCCGATACTTTTTTTTCGCCGAAAATCGGACCAAAATTCTCTCTTTCCAGATCCTCGAACCACATGGAGCGACCGACTTCCCCCCGCAGTCTCCTCGCTTCGCGGATGCCCATAGCGCCCATAACCTCAATAAGCTGGTTCCGCCATGCGCCGACAAGATTTATTATCCTCTGTTTCCCCCAGTCCGGGTTTATTTCGCCGATTTTTACGGGGCAGGCATTGCCGTCTTTGCACTGATAACACAGGCGGCATTCGAGCGCGATCAGGAGAGGGATGTCGATGGTGACACCGTCTGCTCCGCATATAATCGCCTTTGCCACATGCTCGGCCATTGCTATCCCGCCGGAGAAAACCAGGTTTACCTTGTTTCTTATAAGCTTGCCGACCAGCCTGAGGTGAACCTCCCTTATCATCTCCTTTATGAACCTGGGGTTTTCGGAATCGAGTTCCCGCCCCCGCGAATCCGCATAAAAATGAATCGTATCCGCTCCGAACCCGGCAAGGTCAACCGCACGGGATGCGGCTTCACTGTTCAAGGGAACGCCTGCTGAGATTATAAGCCCCGATTTCATTGCTCTTAATCCGGAAATAACCCCGCCGATTTCATTGTCATAACCAAGCTCTATCATCCTGATTCCGGGAGCATGCTCAAGAAAATCAAGATAGTTATGCTTTGAAAGGCATGGTACAAGGCAGTTGGCAAACTGGGCAAGATTGGCGGAATAGTATTCCGGATTGATGAAGAACATGGTACCGAGAAAGTAGGCGGCCCGGACAGCTGCCTGCAGCACATTTTCGCTTAAAACACCGAACTCCGGCTGTCTGAGCATGACAGGAACGGGGATTTCGAAAATTGGAGTCATCTCAGGTACCGGCGATCCGTTTTCGGAAAAACTGAGCCGGGAATTCCGGCGGGAGAGTTCAATTCCCGTATTGATATATTCGCGGCCGTGAATACCGTCTCTTGTCGGCCTGACTATTTCGGACATATCTGTCCACATCGAATCGAAGCCCTCTCCTACGAACGGGCCGCGGTAGCCCGCTCCTGAAACCGGAATCTTTCCGGTGTGAGCCTGATACCATGTCCGGTGGATAACATCCGCTTCCCAGTAGTCGTCTCCGAGGGAGCGGTACTCAGGATTGATCACGCGGGAGAAGATACCCCTGGTGCACTCCTGGACACAACGAAAACAGCTCTGACATGCATATAAATATTCGGGTTCCGCCATGTGTGCGACGTGCTTATAGTCATCTTTGAAAATATTGTATATGCATCCTTTCTTGACGCATTTCCGGCAGCTTCCCGCGCAGTCCTCCCGGAGTTCAATCGTGGTGTATTTCCCGATCGGCTTGAACCGTGGAGGCGCACCTTTTACCGGAACCTGATATTTTTTTGGCATATTCTTCTCCGAACTAAGCCGTCACCGGCCTTGGTGAAAGGCCCGCGGTTTCAACGATTCTTCCGACGATTTCTTCCCATTCAATGGCCATTATGTGGATGCCGTGCACCCCTTTTATCTCACGCAGTGCGGCAATTGTTTCCAGGCAGATATCAAGCCCCTTTTCGGCCGCTTTCCCCTTTGGCACGCCTCCCATTCTTTTGATGACCGAGTCGGGCACATCCATGCCTGCCACCTTTTTTGCCATATATTTTGCCATTCCTTCCGATTTTAACGGTGTTATCCCGGCCAGTATATGGACTTTTTCGGTCAGGCCCTCTTCACGGGCAAGGCGCATCCATTCTTTAAAGCGGTCCAGATTGTAAACGCACTGTGTCTGAATAAAGTCGGCGCCCGCATCTATTTTTTTTGCCAGCCGAATGACGCGGTACTCAAACGGATCCGCAAACGGATTGGCGGCAGCCCCAATAAACATCCTGGGGGAAGATACGAGATCAAATCCGCTCATATCTTTTCCATCCGTTTTCATGACCTTTACCATGTGGACAAGGTTGACCGAATCGATGTCAAAGACATTCATTGCATCAGGCTGACTCCCGAATGTCTGGTGATCCCCTGAAAGGCAGAGTATATTCCTGATTCCCAGAGAATAGGCGCCCAGGATATCGGACTGGAGGGCTATCCTGTTTCTGTCCCGTGTGACCATCTGCATTACGGGTTCAAGTCCCATCGCAGACAGATGCACGCAGGCTGCGATGCTCGACATTCTCACAATGGCGGTCTGGTTATCGGTTACATTCACCGCGTCCGCATGCCCTCTCAACAATTCGCCTTTTCTCCGGATTATCTCAAGATCGGCGCCACGGGGCGGCCCGCACTCGGCTGTCACGGCAAATTTTCCATCTGATAAAACACGCTGCAGGTTGCTTGGTGATTCCGGCTTCATATTACATGATCCTCTCTTACCAGTTTTCTTGGTCCGCCGGCATGACTGGTTCGCCAGTCTTTCGGGGGATTGTATTTTCTCAAATTGTCAAGCTGCCCGAGAGCGGTCAGCCTCGTGATAATCTGCTGCCAGGCGCAATCCGTATCCGGATTTATTTCGCATTTTCCGTTACGGGAACCGCCGCAGGGACCGTTCTGGAGCTTTTTGGCGCACCGTGAAACAGGGCATACCCCGCCGAAAACAGCCAGTTGGCAATCGCCGCACCCCAGACACTCTTCGGTAAAGAGACCCTGCTTTTCAAGAACACCGATAAAGGTTGTATTGACTCCCGGAAGCACCGGAACATTCGCAAACCTCCTTGCGATTGCCTGGACCCCGGCTCCGCAGGCAAGGGATAATACTGCCGTATTTTTAGAAATAGCGACCGCCGCTTCCCTTATGAATTCATCTTCGCACTGACGCTCCACGGTCAATTCCTCTATATAGATGCTCCTGCCGTCTTTTTTAAACGAAAGGCGCAAAGCGGATGATAAAGTTGCAACCTCGTCTTCTCCGCCTGCAAAGCATGTTTTCACGCATGTGCCGCAGCCGAGAACAAGCAGCTTTTTATACGGCAAAACAATTTCCCTGATTTCCGCAATAGATTTCTGTTTTCCGACTATCATAATGATTCTCTCCGTTTGAGATCTTTTAAATGCTCACTTCACTTCGCCGGGCTCGGCCCCATGTCGTTAATATCCGATAAAACCTGCTGTAATATTCTAACTGCATTTTCAGTATCGCCGCATTCAACATTGTGAAGCGACAGGCGCCTTCCGCTCAGCCCGATTTCATCAAGCAGGTTTTTCACAAAGTTCACTCTTTTTTTTGCCCTTATATTTCCCTCCACATAACGGCATTGCCCTTCCGGGCATACAAAAACAGCGACTGCATCCGCGCCAGCCTCAAACGCCCTGAGAAGAAAGACATCCTTTACCATGCTTGAACAGGCCATTTTAACCGGTTTAAGCTCGAATGCGCCTCCGGTTGAAACCGGAAGTGACGCGCAGTTATCGAAAGCGTTGATGCAGTGAAACAGCGTAATTTGAGGTTTATATTTTTTTATCATTTGTGTTCTTTTCCATCCAGTCCGCTTCAAAGGTAGAGATCTTTGCATAACATCTGATCGAGAGCCATTAAAAACAAAAAAGACGTTGTTCCCGCCAAAACTTTTTCGGGAATCAGACGTCTTTGTCTATATTGCCATGGCAAAAACTCACATCATTGTGTACATCCTGCCTATGTTGGTTTTCAATTTAAACCATATAAACAATTTGTCAAGTTATTTTACATGGGAGGAACCGGCACTCTCTTCAATATTCAAGATACGATCCCGCAACTTTTGCGGTATCATGCTCTTTTTGTTCTCCCTGTAGTCATAAGCCACAATCAGACCTTCACCCTCCGCCGCTGTCTTTTGATGTTTCGTACTGACCACGATATAATTCATAGTAAAACGGTCTTTTTCGATCTTGGACACCTTTGCCCCGGAAAGGACTTTATCAGGATATGTCAATGGTATCCTGAAGTTACAGGATGTTGACGCAAGAATGGGCCCGATACCCTTTTGGGTCATCAGTTCGAGAAGGTCAAGCCTTTCAAAATAAGCGATCCTGGCGCTTTCAAAGTACCTGAAATAAACGGTGTTGTTTAAATGCTGAAAAGCGTCCATCTCTCCCCATGCCACGGGAATTTCAATAACTACCGGATATCCCTCTGTCAGCTTTTCCATAAACATCTCCTCCTTTAAACGAAACAGCACTCGCTAACCCTGCCGAAGGTCCGCCGAGGCGGACTGGCGGCGGGGCGCTTCAAAGTCTGTCCACCACCTGGCGGACATCAGACAAACATCAGCGTCCTTTAGGATTTTTCACAGCGCAATTACAGCCCCCGGCCTTTTTTTCAAATGCAATTTTTTCAAAGATCACTGAGCGACCGTTATCCAAATAATCTTTTTCAATATCTTTCCTCGTATATCCGAAGCAGTAGCACACCAAATCGTTATCTTTGAACTCACTGGTTTCCCGGGGATAATTTCCAATTTCAATCATGTTCATTCCCCACGATTTTAAATGAAATGCCTGCTGCATTGCTTTGTCGGGTCAGTTTCTATTCTTCATAAGGGCCGAGAAAACGTTCACCGTTAAAGTGGATCAGATGCGTTGGGGACTCGGCAATCCAGACTTCCGTCTCCCATGAAATGTCATTCAGGTATTTAAGCATAGCCCTGCGATCGAGAAATGCGGTTACAAAAACCAAACCGGCAGTCGACCCGGAAAACAATTCCTTCAATTCCTGTCTCCGTTTCGGGTTTACAGGCCCGTGACTGGTCACAGCCTCAACCAGAACCAGCCAGTTTTTCTCTACGTGATGCACCACGATATCCGGCATCTTCCCGTGTTCCTGAATCTCAACACCAAGTAGCGCCAAGGCCTTTGAATCAAAATATGCCCACTTTGTCTGAGTATCCCCGGCATAAATAACGTAACTCCCCGGTGTGAACAATGGACAAAAATCATCTATTATTTTCTTAACCAGGACATTTTGACCGCCTGGGGAAAGCCTGATTTTCTTACCGTTCGCCAGCTTGACAGGTAGTCGTCTCATGTCTCTCTCACGTGCATACAACTTTTTCAACGTATTCACTGTCCGAAGATATTTCTCCAGATACCCTTTCCATCCCGGCTTCCCGAAGCCTCGAAGCAGTTTCAACACGGACGGCTCTATTTGATAGACCGCTTTGGGGCTATTGGTCGGTCTTGAGGGTTTATCAGGGTTGGCGACAATCAAAGCCGCTTGCATAAACTGATGCACGGTTTGGCGGCGCACCGTTTCTCGGGTGTTGGGTGCATATTTCTTTCCATAGTGTTCCTGAAAGAAATCCATCATAGGAGTAATACCCATCA
>JAUYEO010000066.1 GCA_030689795.1 Desulfobacterales bacterium
GTTGAGTCTGGAACAGGCACGTTAAAAGACGCCATGAATGAAGCGTTGCGCTTCTGGGTAGGTGCCGTCACAGACACCTTTTACATAATTGGTTCAGTTGCGGGACCGCATCCATATCCTGTGATGGTGCGTGATTTCCAGAAAATCATCGGGATCGAGGCGAGAAAACAAATTATAGATTTAACCGGCCGCCTTCCCGACATGCTCATTGCATGCGTGGGTGGGGGAAGCAACGCGATGGGACTTTTCTACCCTTTCATGGACGACCCTGTCGAGATGACCGGAGTCGAGGCCGCAGGGAAAGGTATCTCAACAGGCAAACATGCCGCGACTCTCGGGGCAGGCTCTGTAGGCGTGCTTCACGGATCGAAATCATACGTTCTCCAGGACAAGGAGGGGCAGATACTTGAAGCCCATTCGATATCGGCAGGCCTCGATTATCCGGGTGTCGGCCCGGAGCACTCGCTTTTGAAAGATATGAAGAGGGTGGAATATGTGTCGATTGATGACGACCAGGCTCTTTACGCCTTTAAAACACTCTGCAGCCTTGAAGGCATAATACCGGCCCTTGAGAGCTCGCATGCAGTAGCATATGCAATGCAGCAGGCTTCCCGTATGAAGAAGGAGAGCGTTATAATCGTCAATCTTTCCGGAAGAGGCGACAAGGATCTTGGGATTGTTTCTGCGCATGTAAAAAAAGGGGCAAAGCCACAGAGGCACAAAGGCACAAAGTAAAAAAGGGTTCAGGGTTCAGTGGTCAGTAACCAGAAACCAGAGACCATAAACCAGAAACTATATTCGATATGCAATTAAAGGAGAATCAATAATTAATGAAAACAAAAAGAATTGAAAAAACTTTTGCCGATTTGAAACAGAAAAATGAAAAAGCGCTTGTCGGATTTCTTTCAGCGGGAGACCCGGATATAAAAACCTCGCTTAAAATAATCGAATCGATGTGCAAAGCAGGCCTTGACATCATGGAGCTTGGAATTCCGTTTTCAGATCCTACGGCAGACGGGCCTGTAATTCAGAGATCATCCGCACGGGCTCTCAAAAACGGCGTGAACATCAACGCGGTTCTTGAAATGACGCGCAAAATAAGGACGTTTTCCGATATCCCGGTAATCCTTTTCACCTACTACAACCCGATCCATTCCTACGGAGCTGAAGCATTTTATAATGATGCCCTGTCGGCGGATGCGGACGGAGCTCTTGTGGTGGACCTTCCGCCGGAAGAATCGGATGAAATGACCTCGAAGTGGCCGGGAAACGAGCTTGCGCTCATCCGCCTTGTGGCTCCGACAACACCTTTTGAAAGGATGAAAAAAATCGCCTCGACGGCATCGGGATTCATATATCTTGTTTCAAAAACAGGCGTGACCGGAAGCGACGGATTGAATACGGATGATATCTCCGTTCACGCGAAGCTTCTCCGCTCGGTCACAAAGCTGCCGATATGCGTCGGCTTCGGGATAAGCACGCCTGAAGATGTGAAAAGGATAGCGCCTCATGCAGACGGGATAGTTATAGGAAGCGCCTTTGAGCGCATAATTGAAGGAAACCCCGGTAATCCCGGCATAAACGAAATTCTGGGAGAACAGGTAAGCAGGCTTAAAAAAGCAACTACTTCTTCCACCCGCCGATAAGGTGCATGTGAAGATGGAATATGACCTGGCCACCTCCTTTTTCCACATTGAAAAGGAGTTTATAGCCGGATATTGAAATACCCTCTTTTTCGGCCATCATCTTTCCGGCCATTATCATATCCGATACGATTTTCGCATCACCTTCCGTAAGATCGTTTACGCTTCTGATATGTCTTGTCGGAACTATCAAAATGTGAACAGGCGCGTGGGGATTGATGTCTCTGAAAACGATGAGGTCGTCATTCTTATAAAGGAATGTGGTCGGAATCTCTCCTTTTACAATCTTGCAGAAAATACAGTCTTTTTCCATCCCGGTCTCCTTCGTTATTAAACAGCTATTTCATATCATTATTTATTATTGACTAATTCAGGGCTATAGGTTTTACTGCTGAAAATGAGGCTTTATTGATTTTGCATATTCTGTTAAACAAGTTTTATTATCGTATTTAAAAATACTTCAACTTCATTAAACCACGGTTTTACGTCAGTTTCTTCGAAGGTAACAAAAACTTCATAATCACTTTCCTGCCGTCTCTCGAACAGAGAATTATAAATCAAAGCCGTCTCTTTTGAAATAATGCCGGTCTTTACGAAATGCTGGTTGAAAAAAGACCGTACGCCGGAATGCTTTGAAGAAGAAAGATCATGTTTGCTTAACAATCCCGATACCGCATAAAAGCAGGCATAATAAAGCCTGTTGACGCAGGCGTTCCAATGACCGGAAGCGGCAAGAATACCGGCTTCCTCAAGAGCTTCTTTTGCCCTGGCGATACGGTATTGTACAAGATCGTTCAATTCTTTGTTCATATGTGAATTCCTTCCCGTTCCACATTTTTATGCAACGGTACAACGGAATATTTCGGACTGTTCCACTCCTGGCGGCTGCGAATTATGGAGCTGATTATCTGGTCCGTCTCCAACTCAATTTCAAAAAGTGCATGCCGAATCCGATCGGTACGGG
Source organism: Desulfobacterales bacterium (assembly GCA_030689795.1). Taxonomy (GTDB): domain Bacteria; phylum Desulfobacterota; class Desulfobacteria; order Desulfobacterales; family RPRI01; genus RPRI01. Next base: position 2,608 of record JAUYEO010000066.1, read on the forward strand.
TGGTATCAACCGACCCGTCCACCAGTACGAGAAAATCCCAGTCAGAATGCTCCAGGTAATCGTCACGCGCCCGTGAGCCATAAAGAATTACTTCTGCAGAAGGCTCAATTTTCAAGACGGTTTTCTTAACTTTTTTTAATATTTCGTCACGCATTTTTATGCCTTCCATTGTTAAGTTCGGAAAGAGAACTAACGGTTTTCCCTTATTTATCAGCCATCTCAGATCGTTACTCTTTATGAATTAATCCAGAACCATCCTTTTTGTCAAGTCCGATGCTACTACGACCGGCAATTCCCTTTGAAGAAAAGATAAATGGTTCCTCGCTGTTTCGTGCGGGTAACCCCCACCCTTGGATGCAATTCGACAAATTCAGCGCCACAATAAAGCTTATCTGACAGGATTTACAGGATTTGACGGATCAACTGCATCAGGCCGTTCCGGAAGAGCGGCCCGAAACACGGATCCGCAGCCAACAAAGTTTTTCTGTTTCTGCTGATTAAAACATGAAGGCGTCACCTGTATATTTCCTATTCTTACCTCTGCTTTCCAATAATTAATGTTGACGCATCCATTAAAAGTGTTATACTTTTTTTCAATCAACGTATAACGTTTGGAGGTTTTATGGGATCTTTACATTCAACAATCGTTACCGTTTCTTCCAAGGGATGGGTGGTCATCCCTTCGTTATTCCGGAGGCAAATAGGATTGAAACCAGGCATGAAGATGATGGTAACTGAAGAAGATGGAAAAATTGTGCTCACGCCTCAAGAAGGCGACCCTGTTGACAAGCTCTACGGCAAACTGGCTGATGGTGAATCCCTGACTGATGCTTTGCTGGCTGACCGGACAGAGGAAAAAAAACGTGAAAAAGCCAAAATACATTCTCGATAGCTATGCCCTGCTTGCTTATTTCCAGGCGGAGCCGGCTGGTGCAAAAGTCCGGACTATTCTCAAGGAAGCATCGAGCGGTCATGTTACGGCCTCCCTGTCGGTAATCAGTCTCGGCGAAATTTATTACATTATCGCCCGCAAGAGAGGGAAAGAGAAAGCTGAAGAAATTACAGAAGATATTTCCCGTTTGCCTGTAGATCTGATTGATGTCACGACAAAACGGGTTCTTGCCGCCGCCCATGTGAAGGCGCTCCATCCTATCTCCTACGCGGATGCCTTCGTCGTGGCAACGGCGGAGGAATTTTCGGCTACAATCGTCACAGGAGATCCGGAATTCAAGGAGACCGAATCCCGCACTGCCGTTTTCTGGCTTTGAAAGGTATTGCACAGGAAATGCCGAAGCGGTTTTAGCCTATCCTGTAACGTTCTGAATTTAAAGACCTGCCCTATGTTGCCAAACCGGAACCAGTTTATAACTGTCGGCCGGCAAACGGCTTTTTCGGCTCTTACATTGAGACCTTTGAAGAACATCCAGTTTTGTCCAAGTACAAGGAAGGCGATAATAAAGACCTATATTTTTGGTTCATAGTTACTGGTTCCTGGTTAAAAGAGAAAAACCAGAAACAACAAACCAGAGACCGGAAACCGAATCTTAGTAATCGGGCAAAAAGGAGCGTTATGCAAAGGTCTCAATGCATGAACTATGAGATGATTCGCTATTTCCTTGCTTTCACGCAATTAGCGTGATACACTTATTTTGCG
>JAUYEO010000074.1 GCA_030689795.1 Desulfobacterales bacterium
CCTAGTAACTATTCAGCCACAGATTCACACAGATGAACGCAGATAGATTTAAATACAAAGAAATAAGTAACTACTGAGGTGGATAGGCTGTAGTCGTTTAGGCTGTAGGGAAAAGTTTCAGGTTTATGGTTTCTGGTTAAACCACAAACCATAAACCACAGACCAATACTATGCTAAATAACCTGAGTAGTTACAATAAAAGAAAAAATATCAGTGCTGATCAGCGTAGATCGGTGGCTGAGTGGTTACGAAATAAAAAGGTTAAAAATCGGGAATATGCTTCCCGCCATATTCATACCCCTTTTATATTTTATTTTTAAGCAGGCTTTGACCCTGATATGATTTTGCGGTAAACACATATTATGCATTATGAAGGCAACATAATACGCCCCCCAAGCGAGGCCGACAGCATCCTCCTCCAGATAACCGTGGGATGCTCACGGAACAAGTGCACCTTCTGCGGCACATACACGGGTGAGCGCTTCCGGATCAAATCCGATTCAATCATAATGGAAGATATCGCGTTTGCCGCAACTTATTGCAGGCGCCAGCGCCGGGTTTTCCTCTGCGACGGCGACGCGCTCATAATTCCACAGAAAAGGCTTCTTAATATTCTGAAAGAAATAAAAAAACAGCTCCCCTGGGTGACAAGGATCGGTCTCTATGCCAATGCCAAAAGCCTTGATTTAAAGACGCCTGATGAGCTGAAAGAATTAAAAGCACACGGGATAGGCATTGCCTACATGGGCCTTGAAACAGGCGATGATGTAACCCTTAAAAACATAAACAAAGGGGCTTCTTCCGGACATATGATAGAGATGGGTAAAAAAGCCAGAGAAGCAGGAATAAAGCTTTCAATAACGGTTCTTCTGGGAATTGCAGGCAGAGATCGTTCGATCATTCACGCAGAAGAAACAGGAAGGGTTCTTTCGGCGATAGATCCGGAATACGTCGGCGCCTTAAGCCTTATGCTGATACCCGGCACCCCTTTGTATAATGATTACAAAGCCGGAAAATTTACACTTATTGAACCGGATGAAATGTTAAAAGAGCTGCGCGCCATGATAAATGCCACCAATCTGACAAAGGGCCAGTTCCATGCCAACCATGCCTCGAACTACCTTCCGATAAAGGCAAGGCTCCCGAAGGACAAAGAGGCAACTATAAAACTTATCGACATGGCGCTCGCGGGCAAGGTATCATTAAAACCCGAATGGCTGAGGGCTTTGTAAATTTTTTACGAAGCCCTCAAAATTATTGCATATGATTTAAAAGAAGTGTAACTGCTCAAGTGGATAGGCTGTAGCTTTATAGGCTGTAGGTTTTTAGCTAACAGCCTACAGTCCAACCTCTAATTATTCCAAGGAGAATACAACCTATGGGCAAAGATATTACTGAAAGCACGAATAATACAGATCTTCTTTGCATAAACACGATTCGCTCGCTTTCTATGGACGCAGTCCAGAAGGCAAATTCAGGACATCCGGGCGCCCCTATGGGTCTTGCCCCGGCTGCATATACCCTCTGGACCCGCATCCTAAAACACAATCCTGCAAATCCCGGCTGGTTCAACAGGGACAGATTTATATTGTCAGGCGGTCATGCCTCAATGCTTTTATACAGCATGCTTTACCTTACCGGATATGACCTGTCGCTCGATGATATAAAAAATTTCAGACAGTGGGGCAGCAAAACTCCAGGACATCCCGAATACAGGCACACCCCTGGAGTTGAAACCACAACAGGGCCTCTCGGGCAGGGATTTGCAAACGGAGTTGGAATGGCAATGGCGGAAAGGCATCTCGCCGCATGTTATAACACAAAAGATCACGAAATAATCGATCATCATACTTTTGTTGTCTGCGGCGACGGCGACCTGATGGAAGGAATCACGTCCGAAGCCTCATCCCTTGCAGGGCACCTCGGCCTTTCAAAGCTCATCTGCATCTATGACGACAATAAAATATCGATTGAAGGAAGCACCGGCCTCACATTTACCGAAGATGTTGCCGCAAGGTTTAAATCCTATAACTGGCATGTTCTGAAAGTTGAAGACGGGAATAATGTTGATGATGTTCTGAAAGCACTTAAAAAAGCAAAGGCCGAAAAGAAAAAACCTTCCCTCATCATGCTGCGAACCCACATAGCATATGGGAGCCCTAACAAGCAGGATTCGGCGGAGGCGCACGGCGCTCCTCTCGGCGAAGAAGAGATCCGTCTTACAAAGAAGAACCTCGGATGCCCGCCTGATTCGGCGTTCTGCGTTCCGGATGAGGCGGTTTTGTTCTGCCGTAAATGCCTTGAAACAGGGAAGAAAGCCGAATCAAAATGGCTTAGGAAATTCAAGTCATATAAAAAGGAATTCCCGGACCTTGCCGCAAAACTCATGGATGCAATAAACAGGAAGCTCCCGGAAGGATGGGACGGCGGACTCCCGGACTTTTCTTCAAAAGACGGAGCAGTTGCAACAAGATCGGCGTCCGGAAAAGTTCTTAACGCCATAGCCGGAAAAGTAACAAGCCTCATGGGCGGATCTGCGGATCTCGCCCCCTCGAACAACACGATTATAAAAAATTCATGCGATTTCCAGAAAGATAGTTACCAGGGCCGCAACGTACGCTTCGGAGTAAGGGAGCACGCAATGGGCGCGATCCTCTCAGGGATGGCCCTCCACAGGGGAATCCGGCCCTTCGGCGGAACCTTCCTCGTTTTTGCGGACTACATGCGCCCCTCGATACGCCTTGCCGCGCTCATGAAGATTCCGGTCATCTACGTATTCACCCATGACAGCATAGCGGTAGGTGAAGATGGACCCACCCATCAGCCGGTGGAGCATGTCTGCAGCTTAAGAGCAATTCCGGGTTTAACGGTCATCCGGCCGGCCGATGCGAACGAGACAAAAGAGGCCTGGTGTTTTGCGATGAAATGCATGGAAGGACCTATTGCGCTCATATTGAGCCGCCAGAATCTTCCAGTAATTGAGAGAACGGAATCGAATACGGCAAACCTTCTTGAAAACGGCGCGTACATCATTTCCGATTCCGGATCAAAGCCCTCCCTGATAATCATAGCAACAGGCTCGGAAGTTCATATCTCCCTTGAAGCAGCAAAATCCCTAACAGCAAAAGGTGTTTCCGTCAGGGTTGTAAGCATGCCGAGCTGGGAGCTTTTCGAAAAAACTTCCGCGGAATACAAAGAGAAGGTCCTCCCTTCTGAGATATCAAACCGCATGGCAGTTGAGGCCGGAATCCCGATGGGCTGGGAGCGTTACACGGGGGGAAAAGGGGAAATTATAGGAATGACCGGATTCGGGGCATCGGCTCCGGGCGGAACGCTGATGAAAAATTATGGTTTCACCGCCGACAATATAGTGCAAAAGGCGATGAAACTTTTACAGCTATAGCTGGAGGAAACACTTCCAATGGATTTAAAAATACTTACGACCACATTTTTGCTGGTCTTTCTCGCTGAACTGGGGGACAAAACACAGCTTGCCACATTCTGCCTCACGGCCGATTGCGGCGATTCAAAACTTTCCGTGTTTCTGGGCTCGGCAGGCGCTCTTGTTCTGTCTTCGCTTATCGCTGTTCTTCTGGGGACGGCTTTCAGCAGGTTCATTCCGGCAAACTATATCAAAATAGCCGCCGGCGTCTTTTTTGTAGCCGTAGGAATATGGACACTTTATTCCGCAATTAAAGTCGCCTGATTGTGAACAGCCGAATATCGAACCTCGTACTTCGAATATCGAAGGACGAGAAAAACGGCCTTTAATCTGATATTATACAATGATCTCGATTTTTTATACGAGTTCTTTAACCTGATAACTGGCCACTGATCACTGTCTCGATCTCTTAAACGAGCCCTTTAACGGCATTTATCGCGCCGCTGTAATCAGGCTCATCCGCAACCTCTTTTACAATCTGGATATACTGAATCACCCCTTTTTTATCCGCAACAAAAACGGCTCTTGCAAGAAGTCTCAACTCCTTTATCAGAACGCCATAAGCCGTTCCGAAATCGGCTGTTTTATAATCCGAAAGGGTTATCACCCTTTCGACTCCGGCGGCCCCGCACCATCTTTTCTGTGCAAAGGGCAGATCCATGCTGATTGTGAGAATCACAACATCATGTCCGAGCCCGGCAGCTTCCTTGTTAAACCTTCTTGTCTCCATGTCACATACTGGAGTATCAAGGGACGGAACCGCCGATATAATGCAGACCCTGCCAGAGAATGATGAAAACTTTACAGGTTTCATATCATT
>JAUYEO010000075.1 GCA_030689795.1 Desulfobacterales bacterium
GGATTTGAGATTTTTGGGAAATAGATTTTTAAGGAACTGAGCGTTAAAAATCATCCGCCATAATTCTGGCGGATGATTTAGCGAAGTCATTTAAAAATCCCCAAAAAGCTCATTAAGTGAGCATATTTCGACTTTTTACGAGTCCATCAATTTTGTCCAAGTACAAGGACGGCGATAATTTCAACCACAGGACTACATTTATACACAGCGTCCAAAGTAAATAGTCATAAGCCGTCATTCCAGCGAAAGCGGGAATCCAGAAATGACGCTGGATTCCGGGTCAAGCCCGGAATGACAAGCAATGTTGACGTGTGCAAATAATTATGCCGTTCTGTATAGTATTTCGAGGATAGCGCGAAAGGTTAGCGCTTACGCTTCACTCCGTGTCACTTCGTGCCGCAATTTGAGCCTGACGCAGTAATCGGACAAAAGGGGATGTTATGCAAAGGTCTCTTCAAGTATCTCTCCACGATAGTCGACAATCGCCTTGACATTGTTGGAAATAGCATTATTTTCCATGACAATGAAAAGGTTATCAGGGTCCTCATGATGCATGCAAAAAAAAATTTGAATCGAAACAGCGAGTGCATTCCCCGCTGCTTGCGGCGGTGAGCTTCAGTAATAGATGGATATAAAAATATACAGGGTAAAAAATCTGTGGTGAAGACTAAAAAAAATAAAACAGATATTTCTGATGAAAGCGGCATATCAGACGGCAAAGCTGATGATGAATGTGAAACCGCAACAGAAACAGATGCGACAATATCCGATCCGATGAAAAATCTGGAGGAAAAGCTTAAGAACAGTGAGCTTGAGTCAAAACAGGCATATGATCGTTTCTTGAGAGTCTCTGCTGATTTTGAAAACTACAAGAAGCGGACAGCCCGTGAAATCAGCGAATTCAGAAAATACGCAAATGAAAGCCTGATAAGTGAAATGCTCAACGTGGTGGATAATCTGGAAAGGGCTATAATTTCATCATCCGGAAATGACACGGTAAACAACTGCCTGGTTGAAGGGGTCGGCATGACCTTGAAAGAAATCTTAAAGGTTTTTGAAAATTACGGCGTAAAACCGATAGAATCTTTATGCAAGGCTTTTGATCCTAATTTTCATCAGGCAGTAATGCAGCAGGAGAGTGAAGATCATCCTGAAAATACCGTGATAGCCGAACTTCAGAAAGGATACATGATTCACGACAGGCTGCTGAGACCTTCCATGGTTATAGTTTCTTCGGCAAAACGAAAACCTGAAAACGATACGAAAGAAAATAATATATAACTATTTGAATATATAAAGCTTAATAGGCCAAGGAGGCAAAAATGGGCAAAATAATCGGTATAGATCTGGGAACCACCAATTCATGTGTAGCCATAATGGAAGGTGGTGAAGCAAAAGTTATAACAAATGCTGAGGGCGGGCGGACTACTCCATCCGTTGTTGCCGTCTCGAACAGCGGTGAAAGACTTGTCGGCCAGATAGCAAAAAGGCAGGCAATAACAAACCCGGAGAATACGGTCTACGCGGTCAAAAGGCTGATAGGCCGCAAGTACAGTTCTCCCGAGGTGCAAAATGATTTAAAGATACTCCCGTATAAAATTCAGCAGGCCGATAACGGGGACATCAGGATTAACATACAAGACAAGCAATTAAGCCCCGCTGAAATATCATCATTCATACTGGCTAATATCAAGAAAACCGCTGAAGATTACCTCGGTGAAAAAGTAACGGATGCAGTTGTCACTGTTCCGGCTTATTTTAACGACAGCCAGAGGCAGGCAACGAAAGACGCCGGAAAAATCGCAGGCCTTAATGTATTAAGGATCATAAACGAACCTACGGCTGCTTCTCTCGCTTACGGTCTCGACAAGAAAAAAGAAGAAAAGATAGCGGTATTCGACCTGGGCGGCGGTACATTCGATATTTCGATCCTGGAAATCGGAGATGGCGTTTTTGAAGTCAAGGCCACAAACGGCGACACTCATCTCGGGGGCGAGGACTTCGATTTAAGGCTTATCGATTATATATCAAGCGAATTCAGAAGAGAATCCGGCATTGATATAAGAGGCGACAAGATGGCTCTGCAAAGACTCAAGGAAGCCGCTGAGAAAGCGAAGATGGAGCTTTCAACATCCATGGAAACCGATGTGAATCTTCCGTTTATAACGGCCGATGCAAGCGGGCCAAAACACCTGAGCCTGAGGATAACAAGAGCCAAGCTGGAAAGCCTGGTTGAAGACCTTCTTGACAAGATGGAAGGTCCCTGCCGGACTGCAATGAAGGATTCGGGACTTTCGACAAGCCAGATTGATGAAGTCATCCTCGTCGGCGGCATGACACGTATGCCGGCTGTTCAGGAGCGCGTAAAGAGACTGTTCGGGAAAGAGCCTCACAGGGGGGTTAACCCGGATGAAGTCGTAGCCATCGGCGCTGCCATCCAGGGCGGAGTCCTGAAAGGTGATGTCAAAGATGTCCTTCTTCTCGACGTAACGCCTTTATCATTAGGAATTGAAACGCTGGGCGGCGTTATGACAAGGCTCATTGAGAAGAACACAACCATTCCTACAAAAAAGAGCCAGACATTTTCGACCGCCGCAGACAGTCAGCCTGCGGTATCCATACATGTTCTGCAGGGTGAAAGAGAGATGGCTGCCGGAAATAAAACCCTCGGCCGTTTCGAACTCGTGGGAATACCTCCTGCTCCGAGGGGCGTGCCGCAGATTGAAGTGACATTTGATATTGACGCAAACGGAATAGTGAACGTCTCCGCAAAGGATATGGCAACAAGCAAGGAGCAGTCCATTCAGATAACGGCTTCAAGCGGATTGTCAAAAGAAGAGATTAACAAGCTGATTAAGGATGCAGAGCTTCACGCTGAAGACGACAAAAAGAAAAGGGAAGTTGTTGATGCGCGTAATACCGGTGACGCACTGATCTATTCCACTGAAAAGTCCATAAAGGATTTGGGTGAAAAAGTCGATGCGGCTACAAAAAGCAAGGTCGACGAAGCCATAAACCGCCTTAAAAAGGCGATGGAAAGCGAAAGCGCTTCCGAAATAAAAAAACTGACCGAGGAGCTGACCCAGGTATCACATAAGCTTGCGGAAGCCATGTATAAGCAGGCATCCCAGCAGGCCGGGCAGGCCGGAGAACAGCAGGCAGGAGAACAAGCAGGAGGCGGCGACTCCGGAGCTTCACAGGAGAAGCGTTCAAAAGGCGAAGATGATGTCGTGGATGCCGACTTTGAAGAAGTAAAAGACGACAAGAAATAATTCTGCGGCAGATATTGCTGAACCGATATAGCCCGCGGCGCATTAAGTTGAATATGCCGCGGGCTATTTTATTTTCATCGTCTACGTCTCTCATAAATACCTGATAATTATTGATCTCGGCGATAAATTCAGATAGCATTCAATTACCACGAAGTGTTGATTAGAAAAAAAACACTTGCATCCTTGACTCCTTTCTCCCGACTAATTTGGGAGAAGAACCTATTATAAAAACATTTTGCAGGAGATTTTAAAAAAATGGGCTCAATATCAGAAAGACTGAGAATTTCAAAGACGCTTGATGGCGCAGGATCAGGCTGTTTCATTAAATGCACCGGCCCGGTTATCAATTCAATTTCTCCGGTAAATGGCGCAGTAATTGGAACGACTAGAAGCGCCGGAAAGAAAGATTATGAAAAGGTAACCGAAAAGGCCTTCATGGCTTTCAAAGCATGGAGCCTTATTCCTGCTCCAAAAAGAGGTGATATAGTCCGGCAGATCGGGGATGCTTTCAGAACACACAAGAAAGATCTGGGCGAGCTCATCAGCATGGAAGTTGGAAAGATACGAGCTGAAGGCGAAGGCGAAGTCCAGGAGATGATCGACATGGCCGATTTTGCAACCGGTCAGTCCAGGATGCTTTATGGATTGAGCATGCACAGCGAACGCCCGGACCACAGGATGTATGAACAATGGCATCCCCTGGGGCCGGTTGGGGTGATTACGGCATTTAATTTTCCCATGGCTGTCTGGGCATGGAACGCGATGATTGCTTTAATCGCCGGCAACACTGTCATATGGAACCCTTCTTCAAAAGCTCCTCTATCCGCCATAGCCGCAACAAAGATTGCCTGGGATGTTCTTAAGAGAAATGATGTTCCGGAAGGTGTCTTAAATCTCGTAATCGGGAGCAGAAAAGATATAGGCGAAAACCTCTTGAGAGACCGCCGGGTTCCGCTTATCTCAGCAACAGGAAGCGTGGAAATGGGACGACATATCGCGAAAACCGTCGCGGAACGCCTGGGTCGGTCTATCCTCGAACTTGGAGGAAATAATGCTGTAATAGTAACTCCAAAGGCTGATCTTGAAACAGCTCTTCGGGCAATTCTTTTTGGCGCTGTCGGAACCGCCGGTCAAAGATGCACCACAACAAGACGCCTGATAGTCCACAAGGATATCGCAAAGAAACTGACTGACGCCCTGGTAAAAGCATACAGGAAAATCCGGATCGGAAACCCTCTTGACGAGCATGTTCTCATGGGCCCGCTTATTGACCGTGAAGCAGTAAACGCAATGCAAAAGGCCCTCAAAAAAATTAAAGAACATAAAGGCCGGATTCTGTACGGAGGTAAGGTTCTCTCAGGCGGGATTTATAACACAGGGACCTACGTGACGCCATGCATCTGTGAAGTAAAGCATGATACTCCGGTAGTTATGGAAGAAACCTTTGCCCCGCTTTTGTATATCATAAGGTACAGTACTATCGAGGAAGCTGTTAAATATCATAATGCGGTTCCCCAGGGCTTGTCATCGGGTATATTTACAAATGATCTTAAAGAAGCCGAATTTTTCTTGAGCAACAGGGGAAGCGACTGCGGAATAGCAAATGTCAACATCGGAACTTCGGGAGCCGAAATAGGGGGAGCGTTTGGCGGGGAAAAAGATACGGGCGGAGGCAGGGAAGCCGGATCAGATGCATGGAAAGCTTACATGCGCCGCCAGACGTGCACTGTCAACTGGTCGGGGAAACTTCCGCTTTCCCAGGGAATAACTTTCGGAATGGATTGATGGATGCCTGAATATAAAACTTCACATAACAGAGTTGAACCGAAACAGCGAGCGCATCCCCCGCCGAAGGTCCCGCCAAGCGTTATGGCGGGCGGACTTGTGGCGGGGTTAGCGAGCGAATTAAAAACAGACTCTATTCCCTGCGGTCGAAGATTATCCGCAGCTTGTAGCGGGAATCTTCAAACTTTTTTAAGCATCGCTGTTCTTCTGCTTCTTGTGATAACGGGGACACTGATATTCCTGAAACAGTTCCGGTATGACCCGTCTATTTTTCCTTCAGGCATGATGTTATCCATTACTTCAAGTCAGCCTTTATTGGATGAAAAGCCGGAAAGCGCCCTGTCTTTCAAAAACATGGTTCCGTTATCTCCTCCTGAAATCTTCCGGGATGATAATCTTTCTGAAAAAATAGACGGAAAGGCGGATCTGTATCTTTCTGCAGGATTTAAAAAACTGACATGTCAGCGGTTTAAAAAACCGGATGATCCCGATTCATGGCTTGAACTCTTCATTTATGACATGGGCGATATTATAAATGCCTTCGCTGTTTACAGCTTACAGAAGAGAGAAGGCTTTACTCCTCTTGAATTGTCCGGATATTCCTATAAAACCGAAAACGCCCTCTTTTTTGTCCACGGCAATTATTATATAGAGATTACCTCTTCAAAAGTCTCCGGCTCTCTTATGGATTCAATGCTCTCTTTTTCAAAAGATTTCATAAAAATGACCGGGGCCGTAGAAAAAATAATTCCGGACACAAATCTTTTCACGGCAGAAAATCTTGATGAAAACAGTATCGTTCTTTTTCCTTCCAATGCTTTCGGCTTTGATCGCCTCAACATGGTTTTTGCCGCCGATTACAAAACAAAGGAAGGCAAAATCAAAGTATTTCTTTCACGCCGGAAAAACAAAGCGGAAGCGGCTGAGCTTGCAAAAAGTTATGTGGACTTTCTTTCTTCTCTCGGAGGCAGGGAGACAAAATCAGATACCGGCTTCGGCAATATCAGGATAATTGAAATCATGGATGCCTATGAACTGATCTTTACAAACGGCCCCTTTCTTGCGGGTATTCATTCGGCGGAGAATCTGAAAGAGGCTGAGAAACTCGCATCGGCTTTAAATATTAAACTCGGAGAAAAAACCGGTGTCAAATAAAGAGAGCGACGGAAAAACGGACAGAAGGGAGTTTTTAATCAGATCATCAAAGGCAGGGCTTTTGATCCTGTCGTCATGTGCTACGGGTTATCTATTTTATAACCGCAATAATTCTCTGTTACCGGCAGACAAAAACGAGACGGTTTCCGGCCTTCCGGATTTCTCCGTTAAGGAGGCAGGCGGTAAAATGGCCGTCGTAAAAGGAGATGACAGGATAAAAACGATCAATCTTGCCTTTAAAGCAATCGGCGGCATTGAAACATTTATTAAAAAAGGAGACAGGGTGCTTTTAAAAGTCAATGCGGCTTTTGCTTCCCCTCCTGTCCTTTCCGCGACCACAAACCCTCAGCTCCTTGAGGAAGTTGCAAGGCTTTGTTATGCGGCCGGGGCATCCTCTGTTGCCGTAACGGACAACCCGATCAACGATCCTTCGTCATGCTTCGCATTAACAGGCATAGAAAGCGCTGCAAAGCGCGCCGGAGCAAAAGTGATTCTTCCGGAAGAGAGCCTTTTTGCGCCGCTGACAATCGAAGGAGGCTCCCTGATAAAGGACTGGCCCGTTTTCTATCAGCCGCTGAAAAATTCAGACAAGGTCATCGGGATCGCTCCCGTAAAGGATCACCAGCGTAGCGGCGCATCCATGACGATGAAAAACTGGTACGGGCTTCTCGGCGGAAGAAGAAATATTTTTCACCAGGATATACACAACATAATAAAAGAGCTTGCCGTGATGGTAAAGCCCACCCTCGTTATCCTTGACGGAACTGTAAGCATGATGACAAACGGCCCGACGGGAGGCTCTCTTTCGGATTTGAAACAGACAAGCACAATGATAGTCGGCACGGACCAGGTGGCGGTCGACGCTTATGGAGCGACACTTCTCGGAAAAAGCGCAGGAGAACTTGCATATATAGAAAAAGCGCATACCGCCGGAGCCGGCAATATGGACTACCAGCTTCTTAAACCTGCGATAATAAACATATCGTGAAGGCAAATTTTCATAATGAAAACTGTCTCTGTGCGCCAGGCATCACCGGTTCTATAAAGCCAGACGGGCCGCAAGCCTGATGGCCTCGACCATTGACTGCGAATTGGCGCGTCCTTCACCAGCCTTTCCGAAGGCTGTTCCGTGATCCACCGATGTTCGGATGATCGGCAAACCCAGGGTGATGTTGACCCCGGCCATGCTTCCCCAGGTTCCTGATTTGTCGTCGTATTTAAACCCGACTGTTTTGGTAGGTATGTGGCCCTGATCGTGGTACATCACCACCACCAGGTCATACATTCCTCCAATCATTTTGGAAAAGACAGTATCAGCCGGAAGAGGCCCGTCGACATTGATGCCGGCTCCGCGGGCTTCAGCTACCGCCGGGGCAATTTCAGCATCATCCTCGGTGCCGAACAGCCCGCCCTCGCCGCAATGGGGATTGAGACCGGCCACGGCAATACGCGGCAATGCAATACCCAGTTGCAGCAAGGTCTGGTGAGCCAGATCGATCACTTTTCGAACCCGCTCTTTTTTGACCCGGTCGCAGGCCTCCCGCAGGGAGACATGGGTGGAGACATGGGCCACTCGAAAATTGCCCTCGGCCAGCATCATGCTGTAATCCCGGATACCTGTGAACTTCGCACAAATCTCCGTATGACCGGCGTAATGATATCCGGCGGCGTTGATGGCTGCCTTGTTGATGGGAGCGGTGACCATGGCGTCGATCCGTTTGTCCTGGGCCAGTTCGATCGCTTTTACCACGTATTCGAAGGATGCCTTTCCCTGCTCGGCCGTCACCTGTTTATGACGCAAACGGTCAAGCGGTATATTCTTCAGATCCAGCACATCGACCGTCCCAAAGACATAACGGCCGTCGGCAGGCTGCTCGCAGAGGTGAATATCAAGATCAAGGTGACACATTTTCACGGCATCGGCCATGATGGCCGCATCCCCGATTATCAGGGGCCGGCAGATGGTATAGATATCGATTTCTGATAGCGCCTTGGCGCAAATTTCCGGGCCGATACCGCCGGGATCCCCCATGGTGATGCCCAGCAACGGGCGTATAGCATTTGTTGTCATAATTGTCTGCCTTTATGAAAGAATCATTAAGAGTTGAACAAGAGTTTGCGGGGGACCAAATGCCCCTGCCTTGGTCACCACGGACAGGCCGTCGTGCCGACCGCCGATAAGTTTTCCCCGCATCAATCCGGGGAGAACCTCCTCAATAAGGCGAATCGCTTCGGCCCCGATCCGCTTACATACCGATTCGGCCGTATCGCCTCCGGACAGGAACACCCCGTCCGGCGATGATAGCCTGATCAGAGAAGCCGCCACTTCGGCAAATCCCTGTATAACCCGATCAGGGACAGCAACCGAAGACGTCGGAGAAAACGGCGCGATGCACAGAACCAGTCCCCCTTCAAGCCATGTAGCCGCCAGATTCTCGGCCAATTGACTTCGTCTGCAAATGGCTTCCGGAAGCGACAGAAGCTCGGGATCAAGCGCCATCTCTGGAAACCCGGTGTGGCGCACCAGCACCTCCCGCTGCGCGGCAAGCACCCTGGATGCAGAACCACAAATGAAAAGTGGTTTTTTCAGTTTCGGCCGAAAAGAGGGTGCTGCATGTACTGCCTTGACACCCATTGAACCAGCCAGTCCGGCGGCCAGTCCGGCTGATCCAACCAGCAGAATGCCGTTGAAGTGATGACGGGCCAGATTGGCGACGGTATTCAAATGCTCCTGTCGGCTTGCGTCAAATGCGATGTGCCGACAACCGCTCTTCAGCAGGGTTTGAACCTTGGGCACCAAGGTATCCGGTCCCTTTTCCACGCTGGCCAGGTCTACATGCCCGACCGGGAGGCGGCACTGGCCGGATAGCAACACCGATAACCGGGATTCCCGAACAGGGCAGAGGGGATCGCGCCCGATTTCTGTTTCAGCCACCGGCACACCGTTGATTTGGTGCAAATCGTCTACCGTGATGCGTCCCTGCTGAGGAAAAGCCGGGGCCACGAAACTGGCCTTGTATCCCATGGCTAAAATCAGCGCTTCGGTTTCCGGCCCGATGTTACCCCTCAAGCACGAGTCAATTTTCTTGTAGACCATCCGGGGTTGGAGAGACCGGATTTTCATCGCCACATTCCCTGCAATTTTGCCGGCTTCTGCTGCTGCCATATGGCGCGTGTTGGTGAACACGGCAAGGCCGGCAGTGATGCGACCGTTTCCGGAAAGTTCCGGAACGTCAGGGCCTGTCAGATAAATGGTACCAACGACGGAACAAAACTGAACGCCGGCATCCGCCGCACCAGTGAGGTCATCGGCGATAACGACAATTTCCAATTCACTGTTCATGGCTGTCCGGATCGCGGCGCCGGACCAACGGGCAACATGTCCGGAGCGTGGGTCAGAACAGTGAGACGGGCCCCGGACCCCTGCCGCCGCAGAGCCTCGGTAATGGCCCAATCAAGGCTCGCGGCATGGGTATGCCCAAGCCGTGCTTTGTCACTGGCGAGAATTCCGGGTGAGTATGTAATAACCGATGCTTTTTCCCGCACCAATGCCCACGCAACTGCAAGGGCTGCTGCAACACCGTTCTTGATCTCTCCGCGGCGGTGGGCATCCTTGATCCTGGCCGCGGACCAGGCGGTAAACTCGAGCAGTTCCTTATGCACCGGGCTTACGCCCTCCGGTGCGGGTGTGCAAAGGATGATAGTTCCTCCCGGTTTGATCATCCTCTGCGCTGGGTATTGGGCCTTGTGGGATTGCCAGAAGTCCAGATCACAAGGGCAGGAATTGGCCAGAACAATGTCGGGAACCTCGTGATAAACCACGCCGTAGATTTTGCGGGCAAGCCTAACACCTTCAAGGAAGGCGGATCGCATCTCCCCGTAAAAGAGACCCGCAACCTCACCGTTCGGGTCCATGACCACATTGAATATGGTCTTCATTCCCACCTTGTCGGCCATGTCGTCCATGTCTTGACGAACCGGATTCTCCTCATGGCCAAGAAAGGAGTCTCCACCTCCCTCGCATGACAACATGTGTGTCTCAGCGGTTGTCCTGGCTCCGCAGATTCCGGGCTGGATGATCTTCGAAGAACCTGAGAATCCCGGAATGTGATGAGGGACAATAGCCCCCAGGCCGATCACAATGTTCGCTTCGGTAACGGCCCGGTTAACCAGAAGCGGTGTGCCGTAGGCGGAGGCGCCCAGGTTGATAAGGGTATCCGGGTTTCGCCATTCATGATTGAAGACCTTGATGCGCCTGAAAACATCAGGCCCCACTTTTGCTTCCATTTCCGCATCGGTCATGTAACGGTGAGTGCCCAAAGCCATGATGCAGGAAATTTGCCCATCCGGAACACCCGCACCGTTAAGACGGCGAAGAAGGGGAGGAATCATTCGTTCCACTGGTGTGGAGCGGGTGTTGTCATCGCTGACAAGAAGGATCCGATCTGAAGGTTTCACCCGGTTTTCGATAGGTTCCTGGTTGATCGGATGGCTTAGTGCCCGTTCGATTTCAGCCGCCAGATCTTTGATGCCTTGACTGGGCCTCGGACTCAGGACTTCAGCCAGATTCCTGTCCGGCACGTCCAGTCGAAAAGGTTTTCCATCAAAGGGGATGGTAAACTGAGTCATATGGCGCTCTCAATCTCAAGGCAACAAGAAATTAGTCTTTGGTCCGGCTTAGGGATCCAGTTACCGGCAATGCTCTTGTCGGATATACCATTCGGTTTACTCATAGACGGCGCCCCGGATTGCCGACCCGACCAGGCGACGATATCGCTCCAGCAGACCGCCCTTTACCAACGCAGTGTGGTCCGGAACACGCCGGCTCTTTTTACGGCTCTCGACTATATCCGGAGATACGACCAGGTCGATCGTCCCTGCCGGGATGTCGATCGAGATCATATCTCCTTCCTCCACCAAGGCGATCGGGCCACCCAGGTATGCTTCGGGTGCCAGGCTGCCGTACAATACGGCCGGCCCGTCGGGCGATGGCCATCCTGGCTCCGGAAGTTGCCGGAGTAAGGGCCTTATCGGTTACGGCCATACCCGGGGCTTCGGCCATAATGTTCATGCTGTTGGCCGTACCCATCATGGCGCAGGCGTTGTTCGTTTGACATCGAAGAGTTCCTTTCGCAATAATTCTCCCGCAGGTATAACCTTGGCGGCAGCCTGCGGCTATGAAACAATGATTAAATTATATCATAATAAAAGTATTATAAAAGCCGCAACCTCAGTGCCCCATAAGAAGCCGCGGCAAAAACGTGCTGAGCCATGGCACATAGGTCACTATGGCCAGCACCACCAGCGATACAAGAAACGGAGCCCAGATGGCCTTTCCCAGACGGTCGAGGGTCATGTTCGTAATGCTGCATACTGAAAAGAGCACAGCGCCGACCGGTGGCGTAATCAGGCCCAGCACCAGGTTCAGACAGACAACAAGGCCCATGTGGACCGGATCGATCCCCATAGCGGCTGCAATGGGAGCCAGCACCGGCGTTACTATGACAATCGCCGGAGCGGTCTCCATGGGGATACCGACGACAATTAAAAAAATGTTGACGAGAAAAAGGAAAAACCAGGGTGATGGGCTCAAGGTTGTTATCCAGGTGATTAGTAATTGTGGGATCTGGTCCACCGCAACTACCCAGGCAAAAGGCTCAGACATGGCAATCAGCAACATCACCATGCCTGATTCCAGGCCGGAGCGCAGAAGAACTTTGGGAAGATTCTTGATTTTCAGTTTACGGTAGAAAAAAGCTCCCACTAGGGCTGCGTACACTACTGTAACGCCGGCGGCTTCGGTGGGCGTGAACATACCGCTCAGTATACCGCCCATGATCAAAACCGGCATAAACAAGGCGGGCAGCGCTCTGTAGGCAGCGGTGACGACCTCCTTCCACGGGGTCCTGGGATCCTGGGGGTAATTTCGCCTGGCGGCTACAAAGTACATGTAGACCATCAGGGCCGCAGCCAACACAATGCCGGGCATCACGCCGCCCAGGAACAGCTCGCCGATCGATACGCCGGCTGTTACACCATAGATTATAAATGGGATACTGGGCGGAATTATGGGACCCAGACACGCGGCCGTGCAGGTCAGCGCGGCCGCCACATCATCGTCATAGCCGGCCTTTTTCATGGCCGGAATCATGACGACCCCTATGGCAACAGCCGTGGCCACAGCAGCGCCGGAAATCGCCGCGAAGATTGCGCAAGCCAGGATGGTAGCCATCCCCAGTCCGCCGCGGATATGGCCCAGCAGCAAACGGGCAAAGCGCACCAGGTCCGGAGTGATGCCCCCTTCATTCATGAGGTTTCCGGCCAGCATGAAGAGCGGGATGGCGAGGAGGGGAAAGCTGGTCAGTCCGCCGAAGGTGGTCTGGATCAGCGTTGTGATGGGCATGTTGCCGCTGGCCAGGGCATAGGCAAGGGCGCAGCCCCCCAGTGCCACGACGATGGGCGCGGAGACACACAAGAGTCCTATGAAAGCAGACAAAAATACAATCATTTCTCCGCTCCTTTGCCGCTCAGGCCAAGGAACACCAGAAATTCCTCCAGAGAGATAAAGAACATCATGAAGAAGCCGACCGGCAGCGATGCGTAGGGATAACTCATCACAAGGCCGATGGCCGGCGAGGTCTGTTTGGCGTTATAGATCGTCTGATATAGCCCATACCAGAACATGGCTCCGAAGAAGAACAGCGTGCAGAGGTAGCTCACCAGTTTCAGCGTTTTGGCAACGGCCGGGGGAACCGACTCCACTACCGACATCATGCCTATCTGGTATCCTTTTTTCAACCCCACTGCGCCGCCCATCATGGAAGCCCAGGCGAGAGAATAGGTAGAGACCTCGCCGGACCAGATGCTCATCTTCTGAAACACATAACGACCAATGACCTCATAAGGGATGACGACGGCAATGACGGCCATGAACAGAATCGTCCCCCAACTCCCTATTTTCACAAGCCATTCGTTTAAGATCTGCAATACACGCATTCCATACTCCAAGGCAAATCGAGATTCTAATCCGGCTCAATGACGATGGGTCCGACCATTCAGCGTTGTCACATAAACGATGATAAGGCGCCCTGCTTTTTAAAAGACCCGGAAGGGCGCCGGCGGTTGAGAGACTATTTCGCATTCATAATGGCTTCAATCTCGGCCTTGGGAAACTCGCTGCTGAAGACGGCATATGTCGGCGCCATGGCCTTCTTAAAGCTCTCCCGGTCCACGTCACGCACGATGGTGACACCCTTTGCGGCCATCTCCTCCAATTTCGCTTCCTCGGCATCGCGGTTGATCTTTCGCTGGAACTTTCCCGCCTCATAAGAAGTTTTCAGGAAAAGTTCCTGGTCAGCCTTGGGCATGGAGTCAAAGGTCTTCTTGCTCATCAGGAAAGGGGATGGGGAATAGACATGCGCTGTCAGAGAGAAATGCTTCTGGCCTGCATCCCAGAACTTGGCGCTGTAGAAAACAGCGATCGGGTTTTCCTGTCCATCAATAACCTTCTGCTGCAGCGCAGTGAACACTTCGCCCCAGGCCATCGGGGTAGGATTAAGGCCGGCGTCCTTCCATGCTGCCAGGTGAATCTTGTTTTCCATGGTCCTAATCTTCAAACCCTTGCCATCCCCGACCTTCTTGACATCAATCTTGGAATTGGTCAGATGGCGGAACCCGTTTTCCCAAAAAGAGAGGGCCTTTATATTGGCCTTCTCAAAGTCGTCAAGCAACTTGCGACCGATAGGACCGTCCATCACAAGGTCCACATGGTTGAAGTCCCTAAAAAGAAAGGGGAAGTCGAGAATATTGATGGACGGGCTGAATCCGCCCAGAGGCCCGGTGGAGGTTACCAACAGGTCGATGGCGCCTTGCTGGATGCCTTCGGTCATTTCGCGCTCGCCTTTGCCCAACTGGTTGCTTGGATAAAGTTTGATTTCTATACGGCCATTGGTTCTTTCCTTGATCAGGTCGGCAAACTTCTTCGCCCCTACCATATAAGGATGGTCCATGGGCTGAGTGGATGCCAGCTTCATGGTAGCCTTGTACTCACCCGATGCCGGCCCAATCCATATCACAACCAATATCAGTGCGAGACACAAAAGCATTGTTTTCTTCATATCAATTCCTCCTTGCTAAATAATGGTGTTTAAACCTAATGTTAAGAGCTTCGTAAAAAAGTCCGTCTGCGGCATTGCGCTTTATCCTTCGTTATTTCAGCGTACCAGCACGTACACATCATTCTTCAAGATTCGCGCGCCCTGCATTCGGACATTTTTACTCTGCCGGCCACTTTGACGACTTATTGCTAAATCATTAATATACTGAGCCAATTGCAAAAGTCGTCATTCCCGTGCAAACGGGAATCCGGAAATTTTTGCAACATATTGAAAAGACTGGATTCCCACTTTCGTGGGAATGACAAATTCTTCTCTTTTTAGGACTTTTGCAATTGGCTCTACTGTCTTTCAAAAAAATCATACCCCTTTTCCTGCCAATATGGGAAAGGTATTGGCTCCCTGAGGCATGATCGTAATTCTTGGCTTATCCATGCCACAACTCTTATAAGCCAATCTCAGGGCATCCTCCATGTCGCTGACAGGGTGTACCCCTGCTTTCTTTGCAAGCTCAAGGTTTTCTTGGCGGGTAAGTAGAATTATGGCGCCTTTTCTGCAATACTCCAGTTGGCGAAGCGCCACCCATCCGGATATCAGAAAATTCGACCTCACAGCTTTATCCATTTCAAAAAATGTGGGGTAATTAAACCAGTCAAAGAACTCTTTTGGCTCGTCAATGTCCTGACATTCACCCAGAATCACGGCCACACCGCCCGGCTTCATGGCATACACGGCATTGTCAATGGTCTTCTGCGTCTGGTACAAGTTGATGTCCTTGGGGTATCCACCCGCACTGGCAATGACTATATCCGCCCGCTCATGAATCTCCACTCCGAAGATATCATCTACCATCCGTGTGGCTTCAAGCCAGGCTGAAATCCAGTTGCCGGCAAAGATGCCGGTGATATCTCCGTCAAGATTCGGAACCACATTTACTATGAAGTCCGGTTTCACAAAGGCGGCAACTTCCATCATATCCTCATGCGCAGGATTTCCTGTCGTCATTTTGTTTGCCGCCAGGGGACTTGAGCCCGCGCCTATCTCATTCTGCATGGCCCACATGTGACTCTGCTGAATGGTTTTCAAGGAGGAAACCCCCGGCATGATGCTTTTTCGACCGCCGCCGTATCCCACCATATAGTGGTAAATAACACCGCCGGTGAGAATCACCCTGTCTGCCTCGGCAACGATTCTGTTGACGGCCACCTCTGTGCCCCGGCTGGTCCTGCCCAGATAGACCATGTTGCTGCTGTCCCAGGCATTGTGATTGACCACCCGAACCCGGTGGCAGACACCCGCACTGCAAAGCTCCACAAACTCTTCGGCAGTGTTTTGCCGGTGCGCCCCTACGGCAATAATCACGGTCATATCATCATAAGAAATCCCGGCCGCTTGCAAATATTCCAACAGCAGCGGCAGAACCTCTGCGTTGCGCTGCCACCCGCGGGTGATATCGCTTACCATTATGGCTACTTTCTCGCCGGGCTTGAGCAGTTCCTTCAGTGGCGGGCTGTCAACAGGATGATCCAGAGCGTGACGGTAAGCCGCCGATAGATCGGTTGGGGCTTTTCGCTCACGGCCCACGAGTTCATAAAGAAGTTGCCCTTCGGGGACGGCGAAAGCCACCTCCCCTTTACCATATCTCAAAATGAAGCGCTTATCGGCCATATTTTATTTTTTCCACTCTGCGGCCAGCTTCTCGGTCTCCCCCTCCGCCATCCGGTAGATATGCTCTTCGCCCGGGAAGACCCCCTTTCGCACTTCATCTATGTAGGAGGCAAAGACCTTCCTATACTCGCCGGCTACATTGCCGTAACGTTTGACGAACTTGGGTGTAAATGCCTGGAAGAGACCAAGGATGTCCACGCAGATCATGACCTGGCCGTCGCAATCTCCTGCCCCGATTCCATAAACAGGGATGGGAATCTCCCGACAGATGACCCGGGTGACCTCGGGCGGTACGCCCTCCACCAGCACGGCGAAGGCCCCTGCCTCATAAACCGCCTTGGCGTTCTCGATGACAGCCCGGGCGCCTTCTGCTGTGCGCCCCTGTGCCTTGAAACCGCCCAGGGCGCTCGAACTCTGAGGCGTCAGCCCCACGTGCCCCATTACCAGCATGCCGCCGTCGGAAATGGCACGGATGATATGAGCCACGCGTATGCCTCCTTCAAGCTTAACGCAGTCCACGCCGGCTTCCTTGTAGAAACGAATGGCGTTTCGGCAAGCGTCCTCAACTCCTGCCTGGTAAGAACCAAAGGGCATGTCTCCGATCAGGAAGGTATTAGGGGCAGCCCGGCGGACGGCCTCGGTATGATAGATGCACTGATCCATGGTGACCGGAATAGTGCCGGAATAGCCGTAGACGGCCATTCCGAGGCTGTCGCCCACAAGAAGCATATCCATGCCGGCTTCTTCCGCCAGCTGAGCAGTGACATAATCATATGCGGTAATCCAAACCGCGCGTTGCGACTTTTCTTTCATGCTTTGCAGATCAAAACGTGTCAATTTTCTTTTCAACGGGTTTTCTCCTTTCCCGATATCGATATAATGTTTCTTTAGCTATTGATGGTCTCACCTGTGCGGCTATCGATATCTTTATACCCCGCTTTTCCATCCTGAGCTGACTTTTCCATTGCCCGTTTCCCTGTATATTTACTTTAGAGCGTCATCTCCGATCAAGATCTTTTGTCCCAGGCTCTTTGATAAAGCCCTGGCGAATCTGGCAACATCCCCGCCCATTTTCTCAAACATGGAAGGTTTGATTCTAATTGAAGGGCCTGCTATGCTCAAGGAATAGATGGGTAAACCCCGGTGATCGAAAACAGGCGCTGCAACGCACCGAACGTCTGCCGATAACTCCTCGTCATCAATAGCGAAACCTCTTTCCCTTATTTTACCCAGTTCCACTTTGAGCAACTTCTTGGAGGTAATCGTTTTGGGACCCATAGACTTCAAAGTTATGGACCTCAAGATCTCTTTCTGATGTGAATCAGGCAAAAATGCAAAAATACTTTTCCCCATTGCAGTGCAGTAGATAGGGATACTCCTCCCAACCGCCAGATCCATCCTTATAATCGCACTGCTTTCAATCTTGTCCAGATACATGATGTCAAATCCGTTCCAATAACCAAGATTGATGGTCTCCCCATAAATACCCGACAGCTCCTCCAGGTACGGTCTAGCGACTTGTTTGATTTCAAGAGCGTTGACAGTTTTCATGCCTAGCTCAAAAAGCTTCAAAGAGCACTTGTAATTCGAGTTCACGTCCTGGACAAGATACCCGAGATCCTTAAGTGAGGCGAGAAATCGATGACTTGTGCTTCGCTGCATGCCTTGCTCTGCAGCGACAGCTGAAACGGTCATACCTTCTCTTTCACACAGTAACTCCAGGATCTTGAAGCCTTTTTCGAGAGTGCCGAGCTTATAATAAGGTTTTTTTTCTTGTCCCATATAATGTGATAGTGTCCTATTATTTGTGAATTCGTTACTTTTATTTTCTGACCCTGTCAAGCATTATTTTCCATTGAACACCTATTGTATTAGATGTCGCTTTTGATCTTTATGGTGATTGTCGGAATAAGTGAATTTATATTCATTTCATATGCACAGATGTATTCACTGCCGCAGCTACCGCACATACAGCAGATTATGTCCTTAACATAATGCGCACTCCCTACATCCAGCCGGATGAAGCAACAACAAGTATAACGCAATCCTCGTGGCCGTTGTTCAACAGGGCGTGACCGGACCCGGTCGGTATCCAGGTGGCGTCCCCTGGCCCGACTTGCCTGGATTCATCGTCCACCTGCATCAGGCCGGTGCCGCTCAAA
>JAUYEO010000166.1 GCA_030689795.1 Desulfobacterales bacterium
GAGACGATCCTATGCTATTTCTTCCGATAAACATTCAATCCTATTTTGGCCTCTTCATGCCCATCAATGGGAACATTTCCTTCTGTCGATGCAATGATAATTGTCTTCCCCGATGATGATGGGCCAAATTCCTTGGTAAGATCAACCTTAATGGTCAGGGTATTGCCTTCTACTTTAATTTCAACGTTCTTCATTTTTCAATCCTCCTGATAAAATGGTTTTTCCGCTAATAAGTTGACGCAAAGAGCATCTATTTATTCTTTTTGGATTCCATTGCCAGCCGCAGTTTTTCGGCCAGATCACTAACGGGTGCATGAATTGCTGCCTGTGCAAAACTTTTCCAGGCGCCCTCTTCTTTTGCATCGCCAGGGGCAAGGGTAATTTTCCGGTCAAGGGGATGGATCTCCTCCACGGTCACGGCAATAGGGTCTCCTGCCTTTAGCTGTTCGATCAGTCCGGGCTTTTCGGCCCCGCTGAATTTCGATTTCGGCAGAAGCCCGGTAATACCGGGAGCAAGTGAAACAAAATAGCCGAATTTTTCTTTTTTTTCCAGGATCCCGATGATGACCTGGCCAACACTGAATTTGTCCGGCACTTCCAGCCACGGGTCTCCCAGGGCATCCCGGATGCTGAGGGATATCCGCCGCCCTTTCGCATCGACTTCTCTTATCATAACGGAAACCGTTTCACCCGCTTTTACAACATCTGCCGGGTTTATAACCCTCTTAAGATAGCTCATCTCGCTGATATGGACCAGCCCCTCTATACCCGGGGCTATTTCCACGAAAACGCCGAAATTCATGCACCGGGTGACTTTCCCGCTCACCTTTGTTCCCGGATGAAAATTATCCGTCACCTTATCCCACGGATCTGTGTCAACCTGTTTCATGGACAGGGATATTTTTTTCTGATTCTTCTTTTCCCCGTCCGCTACTGCAATTACCTTAACCAAAACCGTATCATTGGCGCTTACAATCTCTTCGGCTTTTTCCGCCCTGGACCAGCTCAGTTCAGAAATGTGGACCATGCCTTCGACTCCTGGAATCAGTTCAACAAATGCACCGTAAGGCATGAGCTTTGTGACCCGGCCCTTAAAAAAATCACCTGCTTTCAATGTGCTGAAAAACGCTTCTTTTTCTTTTTCTATAGCCTTGGCAAGAAGTTTCCTGCGGGAAACAATTATGTTCCTGCCTCCTTCAGCGAATTGGGTAATCAAAAACTGGCAGGTCTGTCCCACGTAATCTTCGGGTGTTTCAGTATAGTTGACATCAATCTGGCTGATGGGGCAAAAGGCGCGTCTCTGAAGCATCTCCACGTGGAAACCGCCTTTGCAGGTTGCGCTTATTTTTCCTTCAACGGGAATCGCATTTTCAAATGCGTCTTTTAGAAGTTCAATCCCTCCGATACCTGAAATAGCTTTTGAAAGGCGTACTTCATGATCATCAATTGCCACCACATAAAGCTCAATCTCATCGCCTTCGATAAAGGACATATTCCCATCACCGTCTAAAAGTTCCACCCGTTCAACGGTCCCGTCAACCTTTGTGCCGGTATCCATAAAAACCGAATCTTTTCCGATGGAAATGATCTTTCCTTTTATCCTGTCTCCGATCTGAAGATCGTCCTTCATGCCGGAATTGTAAGATTCAAAAAGCTCGGCAAAACTTTGGTCCTCATTGTCCTGATTTTCATTATCCTGATTTTCATTATCCTGGTTTTCTGACATGCTTTGACTCCATAAAAATTATTGCCGGCGTAAATCCGCGAATCTTTATACGTTGAAGGCAATTGTAAGTTGAGCGATTAACTCCTCGAACTATTTTCCGGAGAGGACAATGTAGCATCCAGAGGGAATCGATATCCGGCCCTCTCATAGAGATCCCGTATCCGGATCAAATCCTCATTTTTGTTTTCACACGGAATAATTTCGGCCAGCCATCGGGCGGTTTTATTTTCATTATCCAGATACCAGCAGATGATGGAAACATTGGCGGCCTTGGCGATATGCCAGAATCCGGTTTTGATGGTCGTCACCTTTTTGCGAGTTCCCTCAGGCACGATGGCCAGAAGAAACTCATTTCTTGTACTGAAAATTTCCACCATTTGTTCCACAACGCCCTGGGACGCACCACGATTGACCGGGATGCCGCCGATGGAT
The DNA here is from genome assembly GCA_030689795.1 of Desulfobacterales bacterium. Lineage (GTDB taxonomy): Bacteria > Desulfobacterota > Desulfobacteria > Desulfobacterales > RPRI01 > RPRI01. Next base: position 2,159 of record JAUYEO010000166.1, read on the forward strand.
TTGAGAAAAAAAGACATGGGCCAGAAAAACCATTCTTTTTTTACCATGATATGTCCGGTTCGCCTGATAATCCAATAGCCCGTGAAGGCCCTGACGGCATCCATATTGGACGTATGGGGAAAACCGATAATCACGTGCTTGCTGGAAAAATAGGACGGGAGCGGCTCAAAACGCCAGCCCATTAAATAATAGAGGGAACGTCCAACAAGACTCATTATTTGTTTCACTTGAGATTCCTTCCATGAAAAAGCGCATGGCCGTTTTTAAGGCGATATCTAAGATTCGGATAAATGATTCAGCAAGGGAAGAAATACGGATTCCGAGTTTTTAATAAATGAATCGTTGAATATGTCTCCAATACCGGCGCTCCGGAAACAGATATTGTAATAAGGGTCCTCGAATTCTCCTCTTGAATATATGCTCCCCAACCACTTGTTACGAACCGACTTCATGGCTTCTTTTCTATCTTTTTTGTTTATGCGCGACTGCTTGATATATTCCTCCGACAAACCGGGGAAAAAAAGCAACGGCTTTGAGAGGCCCTGATAGTATAGATCAAGAAGCACGGCAAGATTATCACCGCTCTTTTCTACAGGATTGAACTTTACGGTCTTATCCATGCAGACAAGATATGTATTTAAAGGCAAACCACTGTCACGATGAGAACATAAAGCGAGATGATATATCCATGCCCTTAATAAATCCTTTGCCTTCATTGCCGCATACCTGAAGCTTAACATTCCGCTCTCATAAATGTTTGTGAGCCTGCCTGTCAATAAAAAGCCGTTTATCGTCATATCCACATTATAAGAACCGGGCTTACCGCTTTTTGTAAATTCATCCAGTTTTTTTACAAAAAAACCCGCATCAATACCTGACTCATTGAGCAGAATCTCACCTGCCTTTCCGTGCGGAAGCCTTCCTTCCGCCCTGTATGCGCTGAGGCAGTAATCACCGGCCGGTTTACCGTCTTTTATGTCTGATACGAGATCCTGATTGACAAGGTACCTGTCAAGACCGCTTAAATCGAAATCCTCCCTGTCGGATAAAACGGCATCCTTTTCTTCAAGGTATATCCCAAGCCTTTTTGTAAGAAGATACTTTGCCGGATTGGTGAAAAAGCCGCACAATGACTCAATCTCTATTATTTTCCATTCATCGGAAGGCCCGATAAGCCCATCCGTAATAAAAGGAGCGTGATCTCCGGATTTATACCTGCTTTCACTCAGGCTTTGTGCCGCAAGCATGTTTTCCGCCGAGTAGCCGAACAGCTTCCCGTCATCTTTGAAATATGCCGGAGAAAACGCCTGGAGTTTGTGACAGGTTGTCATTTGCTCCGGACTGAAACCGAACCCTTCCCTCACATAATCGAGAAGTTCGCTCACAAGAACGGAAGGCGGTACCGGTGTATTATCCTGAATACTTTGTCCGACATAACTTATATAGAATATTTTTCTTGCTGAGATCAGTGCCTCAAGAAAAATATACTTGTCGTCGTTTTTCTTCGATCTGTCGCCCGGCCTAGGATGGTTTGCGATAAGATCAAAGCCGTATGAACTCGGGTTCCCGGGGAAAGCGTCGTTATTCATGCCAAGAAGGCATATCACTTTGAAAGGAATGCTTCTCATGGGAAGCATCGAACAGAAAGTGACGCCTCCAGACATAAATCCCGAAGCGCTGCTTTCATGCTCAAGCTCTTTTGTTATGCGATATTTGACGACCTCTATTCCCAGTTCTCCATCATAGCCGGACATTTCGGAATCATTCAGCATGCCGCAAAGGATTTTCCGGATAAACTGCACATGCCGCTGAGTTTCATTATCCGAAATAAAAAAAGCGTCTAAAATTTCCGTCAGAACAGAATGCCATTCATTCATTGTCCGGAGACCTTCAAGCGATTCTGCCGAAATAAATATTCTTTCGAGAAATTCAAGGAATCTTCCGAGAACCTGCGCATCGGTGCCTTCAATTCCGTCAAAGGGAAGTATTCCTGAAAACATCTTACCGTCCTCATTGGGCATTGCATAACCAAGGAGCAGCCTTTCAATCCCGGCCTTCCATGTATTTTCGGCAATCCCGGGAAGGCCCAGGGCGGTTTTTTCGTCCTCGTCAAGCCCCCACCTGATACGAGCCTCTTTCACCCAGCTTCTGATTTTTCCGACATCACTTTCCGAAAGTCCGAACCTTTCTTTTATACCCGGATATTCCATCAGGGAAACAACCTTTGAAACTCCGAACCGGCTTTCCTTTAAATCGAGTATCGACAAAAAACCGTCGATCACACCGCTCTCTTTCCTTACGCTTCTGTCAGATACCGAAAATGGAATACGCGGCTCACCGGTCCCAGGCGAATCGAACACGGCATGAACAAAAGGAGCATAAAGCCCGATATCCGGAGCCATGACAATAATATCATTGGGCAGAAGTTCGGGGTCATCTTCAAACATTGCAAGAATATTATCATAAAGCGCTTCGGTTTCCCTCATGGGGCTGTGGCATGAATGAAACTGCAATGAAGAATCCGGCGTTTCAGAAACCGGGAAGCCGGGTTTATCCGTAATATTTCTGTCATCTAAATTCAAAATATCCGACCGGATGCACGACAGCAGATCGCGGCATCCCTCTTCTTCAAACTCTTCAATCAGATCATGATCTGCAGAAATTACATAATCGATGAATATCCTGCCGAGCTCTCCCATGGATCCCAGAAGGCGATTTCCCCTTTCAAGATGAAGATATTCTTCACCTGAAAATTTCCGCGCATATTTTGCCTTGATCCTTCCTGCGGCTTTGTCCGTCAGTGTGTCGGCCCAGTATTCCCTGCACGGATTTAAAAGAAACATGTTGACTTCAATGATGCGGGATAATTCTTCGATAACCTGCATATGAAAACGCGGAAGAGAAGATATTCCGAAAACGGATATCCGACCGTAGAAACCATCCGGACTTGATGTGAGGCTCCTGAGTTTTCGGATGAGCTCCCTTTGCAGAAAAGCCCTGTGATGTTTCTCATTTCCGCAGGCAAGTTCACGCCAGAGCTCCGCCTGCCATGTGTGGGGTTCCTCTTTTACCTCCCTGCCCTCCTCCCACAGAAAAATCATGTCAGGCCTGAAAACAACGTACTGGTCAAATAAACCGGATATTTTCTCAGAAAGTTGAAAGAGCTTCAACTTGCCTGTGTCATCTTTCAGGTATCGTGTTAAACTTTCAAAACCGGCCTTACCGAGACGGACAGGAAGTATCTTCATGAGCCTGAACGCCATTACATCCGGTTTAAAAAGAGAAGAACCCGGCATATCGGGAAAGAAATGCTTAAGAACGTCGTCAAGGAATGAGTTCGGAAAAGGAAACCTGCAATTTGCACAAACCCCGTTATGCCTTGCAAGCTCCATGGAAATCCACCGCTCCATTCCCTTGCTCTGAACAATGATGATATCCTGGGAAAGGGGGAAAGCAGAGAGGCCCGGAATTGGTATTCCGATGATCCCGGCAAGTTTTTCAGCAAGAATTTCCAGGCGGTTGCCTGTATAAATTTTCAAACCTGGCATAAGAACCCGCTATCCGAAAAACCGGTTCAAGAAGCGGTTAGCGCGCATTTGCCAGTAGGCAATATTAACGGGAATGAGATACCTGTGGTCGAAATTGACATTCTTGATTTTTGCGGCTGCCGATAAATAATGAACATGGTCTGCCACGGAAATGGGGCATCCCTTTACATGCAAATAACGGGAGTTTCTGTTTCTCATACAACTCAATAGCGTTTTGGTTGTCTTTAAAAGCATGTCGTTTGATTTGGTTTTCTTTTCATCCACTTCCCGGGTCGTTTTGTAGCTGCTTTCAATGGTGACATCTTTGCCGTCAATCGTTCCCTTCCAACCGGTGCAGCCCCCCGCAAATATCACCTTCTCGCCTTCCTTGAGGTCCAGTGGGCCCTCGACCCGACCCACCACATACAGGATTTTTTCCATCTCCTTTTCAACATTCGGATAGAACGCCCTGAAAACGTGCATTGCCTCCTGGAGAGATCCCGGGCAGCCGCCCCAGCAATAGTCAGCGGAGTGCGCTTCCGGAAATGTTCCCACTTTGCATCTTTAATTGCTGTCTTCTCCAAAATATTTTTCGATATTCTCCATACAGAATTGAAAATTCCGGGTTTTTTCCCGAACCTCCTCAAGGGGAAAATCTCCGGAAACATCTATTTCATCCAGGTTCATGGGACCAAACCCCCTTTCGGAAGCATGCCTTAAGTGAATCAGGTCCTTGGGTTCCACATGCACCATGTGACAGCCGACCGTATCAACGGCGCACGAATTTGTTCCCATGACAATGGCCCCCATGTCAAAAGGAGTGGGGGTAAGCATCATTTTCTGCCCGGCTGTGATGGCATCAATTGCAATAAATTTCGGCTGGATCACCTCCTGAAGGTCTGCAATCTTACGCTCCAGGAAGCTGTTGTGATCCACCAGCCGGTGCCGGTCGTCCTGAATGCCGATAAAGTTCTTGAGACTCAGCGTAAGCCTGCACCACGGGTGGGCTTTGAATTTGGGCAGGTTAATGAGAAAATCGGCCTGTGCAACCGGCTTTGGCACAAAGATCGTGTCCCGCAGTCTTTCTTTTCTTTTCAACCGGACGGGAACTTGTTTCACCTCGTCAAAATAATGGGTCTTGATTCCGTGTTTTTTGATGACCTCAAAATATCCGGCGCTTTTGAAATTGTACCGCGTTGGAATAGTGATCCCGGATCGCTCCCCGACAGCGATTTCCGTAACATCTTCAGCCATGGCCTTTGTCGCTGAAATCACACCGTCCAGAAACTCTTTGCGCGTAAATGCATGGGGAAATAGTTCCGGATGTGCTAATACCACATTCGGCTTAAGGAGAATTCTCCCTGAGGGTTTCACTGAAAGCGCTTTCATGCCCTCTTTAACGATGCCCGCGATTTTATCCGGATCATACTTGTCACATCGCATAATCAGAACTTTGTGTCTCATTTTTCCCTCCTCATTATACAATATTTCCAGTTTTATGTTCTTTGGGTTTAAAAATATATCGCTTTTAAGAGACCGTGAAAATCATTGTTATTGTAATAATATCAGCCTGATAACACGTGTTTCTCTAAAACAAAGCAGGTAAAAGTACCCTCAAAAACTTTTGTTTTCTGATTTTCAACAGTCACGCGGACTGTATGTTTCTTGCCTGTTATATTTTCAACCTTTGCCTCGGCAACAACCGTGTCGCCTTTTTTGAGAGGCTTTAAAAACTGTACATCTGCAGAACCAAGAACAACATTAGGATGGTTTACGGCAATCATGGCCGCATAATCGGCAAGGCCGAACACAAATCCGCCGTGGATGAGACCTGATTCATCTGCGGTCATGTTTTCGGTCAACAGAAGTTCGATACGACTGAATCCTTCGCTTACTTCAAGATGTGTTCCGCACAGATTTCGGTCGATCTTTTTGTGAGTATTTATATCCATACTCTTCTCCGGCCTACAGGTTTGGTTTGACGAAATAGAAAAATCCCGATCCATCTTCGTGCTCTTCGTGACCTTCGTGGTTTTAATCCGTCTGAGGCTAACCAAATAGTTTCTGCCACCGCGGATTTGCACGGAAGTGACGCGGATTATTTGGTTTTTTATAAAGCCGTCAATGCAAAACGTCAACAAGCCTTATATTCACTATCAGAACATGGCTTTTATGGCAATATATATCAATCCTCTTCAAGTTGAAAACGGATCGGGATCTTTACCGGCATATCCACCTTTTCATCGCCTCTTTTACCTGGTTCAAAGCGCCACTTTTTGACTGATGATACGGCAGCTTCATCTAAAATAGGATGGCGGCTGGATTGAAAAACGCTTACTTTTCCGGCCATCCCCTCTTTTGTGACAAGAACTTCAAGAATAACTGTGCCCTCATAACCTCTCTTTTTTGCTTGCATCGGATAGACTGGAGCCGGATTCTCTGTATAGAGCGGGACAGCCTCTTTTATGATCTTAAAGATGGGCGACATCTCTCCTGCTGAGCGCCCATAAGCCTGTTTAAGTCCATCCGACCCGTTTTTCGGATCTCCTCCTGTATATCCTTTATCGGCAATGGGAGACGGCAATAAACCTGTGAAGGCATTTGATTCCGTTACGCCGGATGCCGGTGGAATATCCTTCTGAATCGAATCGCCCGGTAGCTCCGGCTTTCCGGCCGGACGCTCCGGAACTCTTTCCGTATTGCGGAATTGATTTTCCGATATATCGCCTGCTTTTTTTTCAAGTGAATGAAGTGGTTGGGAATCTGATGAGGTAACTGCTGATGGAAGAGAAGTTAAAGATATTGTGACGGAAGCGGGTCTGACCTGGTGATATGGCTTGTTTTTCAGCCATTTTCCATTGAAACAAAAAATCAGCCCGTGAATGACCAATGCCAGGGCTATTGAAAAGAATAAACGTTTCAAGGTCTTCTATCGGCCTCTGACTGGAGTGAAATGTGGCTGATCCCCGCCTTCTTTATCTGATCCAGAACATTAAAGAGTTTCTGATAAGAAAGGCTGCTGTCTGCAAAAAGCATCACACCGGTCTGTTTTCCGCTTCCGGCCTTATGTTTCAAGGTTGCCGCCAGATCACCGAAAGATACTTGTTCCCTGTCGATATAAACAGTTCCGTCAGATTTTACAGTTACTGAGAGTACCAGTTGTTTTTCGATGTCGGACGTTGAAGAAGCAGGAAGGAAAACAGGTAACCCCCGGTGAACAGCCATTGAGAGCGTGGAATATACGAAAAAAACAAGAACCAGAAAAACAGTGTCGACGAGCGGCACCATCTCAATGCGAACTTTCCGGTCAGTTGGGATGTTCAGTTTCATTTTGGAGCCTCCTCATTATCGGTATCCTGAATCAGCTTTTTATAGACAATTTCAAGGCTGGTCGCGTATTTTTCGATCGAGAGGGCGGCATCTTCGATCCTTGAATTGAAATAATTATAGGGAAAAACCGTCAGAATTGCGATGATGAGCCCGGCGGCAGTCGTGATAAGCGCCTGAGCTATCCCTATCGCAACCGTTTCAGGATGTTCGATCACTGTTGCACCCAGTGATTCAAAGGAGTAGATAATGCCGGTAACGGTGCCCAGGAAGCCCAGAAGAGTAGAGACGGTAATCATGGTATCCAAAATGCCCATATAGCGGCGCATAGTCCTGATTTCATCGGCCGCGGCAGACTCCATGGCTTTTGTCATGGAAAACTCCCTGTGCAGTATTCCGCTGATCAGGATACGGATAAGGTAATCCTTCGAGCCGGTCACCTTAACCCGCACCATATCCCAGTTTCCGACACGGCAAAGTTCAAGAACTTCATCCACAAGCGCCTGATTTCGGGATCGGTCCGACTGGATCCAGAATATGGCCCGCTCAATGACAAAGGTCATCGCGATGATGGAGCAGGCCAGGAGCGGATACATGACCGGCCCGCCTTTTAAAAATAGATCCAGCATAGTCTGTCGTTCTCCTTCAAAAATAGTTCAAAAAATCATTTATTTTATTAAGAATTTATGTCTGGCTGATGTTGACCACATAATTCATTCGTTTCAGAACAGGAACCTCGTTACAGAAGACACTCTTATTTACCTGTGAAAGCGGTACATCCGGATGGCCTATGTATCTCTTTTGTTCAGCATTGATCGTCAAGCCATGACGAATTATATAACAAGTTGTTATCATGATAATAAATTATTTTGAATAAAACCCTAAAAACATTAATAGGAATATCACCTCACTCATTTCCGTAATTGCACCCAAATTGTCACCGGTGAGTCCGCCGAACTTTTTTGCAAAGAAGCGCGACATCAAAAAAGATAAAATATACACCGATACGAAGATGGCAATCATTTTCAGAAGCATTATTAATTGAGATACAAGCAGAAGAATTGCGGCGGTTATGCCCAATATAAGACATGTCGCCATGAACAACTCCCAGGCGCCCGTCTGTTCGATGAAGATTTTCCCTAAACCATCACTCCGGGCGCTTTTGGCATGAAAGAGGGCTGGAACCATGCTCCAGCGAGCGAACACCGGAGTTAGGATCAGCGCAACATATACAGTCAAGCCAGGCAGGGATAGAACATTCTTGAACAGAAGATATTTTAACAAAATGATCAAAACAATAGAAACAACTCCGATCGGACCGGCTGCACCATCCTTCATGATGGCTATCATTTTTTCTTTGCTTTTCCGTGATGCCAGGGCATCAACAGTATCGGAAAGCCCGTCGAGATGAAACCCGCCGTTACTTAAGACAAGTACCACGACCTGCAGTGCGGCAACGATATCATATGGAAATATCCGGCCAAAGATCGCAAATACCAGGGCAAGCAAAAATCCCTGTATCAGGCCAACCAGAGGGAAATAGGCACTGCTCTTGCCCATATCGTCCGTGTTTGCATGAACAGACCCGGGCGGCACCGGTAAAATCGTAAGAAATTGAACTGCGCCAAGTAGTTTCTTCAACATCCTTTAACCATTGTTATTTATTCTGATCAGAAATTCCGGCCTCACTGAAGGTCGCCATTTCCCGGTAAATTTTAAGTCCTGCGTCGATGATGGTCATGGCAAGGGCGGCCCCGGTGCCTTCACCCAGGCGAAGATCGAGGTCCAGTATAGGCCGTAATTTCATATGGGCGAGCATGGCCTGATGTCCCTTCTCCACCGAATTGTGGGCAGCAAACAAATAATCGGCAACATCCGGATTCAGGGAATACGCGATCAGTGCGCCCGCTGTTGAAATGAACCCATCGATAACAACAGGAATTCCTTTCTCGGCAGCGCCCAGGCACAGGCCGGCAATGCCGCCAATTTCAGCACCGCCGATCTTTGCAAGCACATCCAGTCCGTCCAGGGGATCGGGGCGATTTACAGAAATCGCCCTGTTGATGACCCGGATCTTGTTTTTGAGAGCAGTTTCGTCGATACCTGTTCCCTTGCCGGTAACATCAGATACAGATTTTCCGGTTATGACCGAGGCAATTGCCGATGAAGGAGTCGTATTGGCAATGCCCATTTCGCCTGTTGCAAAGAGCCGGTAACCTCTGTCAGCATATTCATGCGCCAGTAGCCAGCCGACTTCGATACAACGGATGGCCTCGTCGTGTTTCATGGCCGGCCCCAGGGCAATATTCTTCGTCCCATATACTACTTTTCTTGTAACGAGTCCCTTCAGATCTTTAAAGTCAAAATTCACCCCAATGTCGATGACAACCACATCCGCTCCTGCGTGCCGGGCGAGCACGTTAATTCCTGCTCCACCTTTAATGAAATTATAAATCATCTGGACGGTCACCTCCTGAGGGAACGCGCTGACACCTTCTTCGGCCACGCCGTGGTCGCCCGCAAATGTGAAGACAACCTTTCTAGGTATCTCGGGCATTTCAGTGTTGTAAATCGCAACCAGTCTGCCAGCAAACTCTTCCAGACGACCGAGACTGCCGGGCGGTTTCGTCAGGCTGTCAAGCCGTTGCTGCGCAATCTTGTATAACTCGGTTCTTACGGGTCGGATATTTCCGATTAACTCCTTCATGTTCATAAACAGTTCCTTTCAAAACATAATTCTATTATTTCAACTGAAGCGGCAATCCGCTGACTATAAGATAAACTTCATCGGCAATTTGAGCGACCTTTTGATTAAGTTGTCCTGCCATATCCCTGAAAATTCTCGCCGATCTGTTGACCGGGACAATCCCCATACCGACCTCATTGGAAACCACGATTATCGTGCCCTTAAATTCAACCATACACGAAAGGAAATCGTCTGTTACTTCCGTTATTTTCTCTTCATGATCTGTGTATTTGCCTAGGAGATTGGACATCCAGAGAGTCAGGCAATCAACTACTATTGTATTATACAAACCCAGTATCGGCCTCAGTGCCTTTCCGAGGCAGATCGGCTCTTCGATGGTATTCCACCGGTTGCCTCTCTGCTTCCGATGCCTCTGGATCCTCTGCCCCATTTCCTCGTCAAGAGCTTCCGCAGTGGCCAGAAACAGCCTCTTCCCCTTTAGTTTTTCCGCCAGTTTTAGGGCAAAATCGCTTTTACCGCTCCTGGCTCCGCCTGTTACCAAAACTATCATCCAATAATCTCCCTTAACTTTTTGATCAAGACGATATTCTCTTTGTGTTTCTTTACAGCTACCCGGAAGTAACGGGTTCCAAGGCCATGGAAAGTACAACAATCCCTTATCAGTATGCCTTCTTGAATCAGTCGGTCTCTAAGCTCCGTTGAGTTTAAGCAGATCCGGTTGGCCATGTGGACGAGGATAAAGTTGGCTGCGCTCTCATAGGTCTTCAAGTCGGGGATTTCATCCAATCCATTTCTTAAAAACTCTCTTTCAGTTGTTACATATTTTCTTGTATCCTTTATGTAATCCCCATCGAGAAGGGCCTTTGCCGCTGCCCTCTGTCCCAGGGAGCTGACCGTCCACGGCGGTTTATTCTCCCTGATTTTTGCGATACAGGACGTTCCGGCTAGCATATAACCGATCCGAAGCCCCGGAATGCCAAAAAACTTGGTCATTGACCTCATGACCATCAGGTTGGGAAACCTAAATATCTCTTTCTTGACAGATTCCTCCTCTACAAAATCCATGAAAGCCTCATCAACTAAGAGCAACGTCTCAACATCGCTCGCTCTTGCTAAAACACGACAGAGTTCATCCTTAGAGGTGAGAAGACCGGAGGGGTTTGCCGGATTGCAGAAATAGACTATGTCAAAACCATCTCTCAGCCGGGAGCAAAGATCGGCAATCGCCAAGGAAAAATCATTCCTCGCCTCTGTTGGGAAGTACGACACCTCCGTACCGACCATCTTGAGGGCTTTTTCATATTCACTGAAGGCAGGGGTAATGATTAATGCCTTTCTGGGTTTGAATGCCATGGGTATCCAGTAGATAAATTCCGTCGAACCGTTACCCACGAGGATGTTGTCACGACCGATACCGTGGTATTCCGACAACCCTGAGATGAGATCAAAGGAATCAATATCGGGATAGTTCAAGACGGAGTCTGTTTCCTTTACTATTGTTTCCCGCACTGCTGGCGGATAGCCCAGTGGATTTATGTTGGCGCTGAAATCAATAATCCTGTCCTCATCGATTCCGCATCTTCTGGAAACCTCACTGACATTGCCTCCATGTTCGTTCTTCATTGTTTTATTATCCACAGGGTAATTATACAAATAACGGCCATCAAGAGGGACGCGGTAAACATGATGGCCCATGCGTTCTTTACATCTTTTTTATCCGTTTCCTTCAGTCTGTCACCAATAGTAGGCTTGTAAGTGATCTTATCGAAGTAGCTGATTTTGCCGCCGAGCTGTATGCCAAGAGCCCCGGCCACTGCCGCTTCCGGTATGCCGCTGTTGGGGCTTGTGTGGTTTCTGCCGTCCTTCCGCATAATCCTCCAGGAATCCCGCCAGTTAAACCTCAAGATGAAGGCGGCTATTACTATAATAAACCCGGTAATCCTTGCCGGCACCCAATTAAGGACATCGTCCATTTTTGCAGAAAAACAACCGATGTCCATGTACTTAGCGTCTTTATATCCTACCATGGAGTCGAGAGTATTGACAGCCTTATAGGTCATGGCGAGAGGGAGACCACCAACGGCCAAATAGAACATTGGAGCCACAATACCGTCCGAGAGGTTTTCTGACACCGTCTCAATAACAGCCCGCAGGATCCCAGCCTCATCAAGATTGGCGGTATCCCTCCCCACAATCATGGAAAGTCCCTTTCTTGCAGCTTCCACATCCCCGCGTGTCAGGGCGTCTATAACAACCCTGCTTTCCTCATAGAGAGATCTGGTAGCGAGGGTAAGTGAGGCAAGCAGAGTTGTTATGATCATACCAACTAAGGCGCCTATAAAGAAAGAGGCTTCTGTTATCCCATAGGTTATGAAAAAACTGGGGATAACAACTGAAAACCATAGAACTATCCCTCCTTTTTTCTCCGAGGCATGGGTGGTGTGGGCACGTATCTTCTCCTCGACGAACCTCGTCCACCTTCCGATAATGGCCACAGGATGAGGGAACCAGCGAGGATCGCCGACGATGATGTCAATGATGCAAGCACTAATAAAGACCTCTACTGTCATCATTTTAAGTAAAAACCGTCTCTTCCGGCGAAATCGACCGCCAATTTCCGGAATTTATCGATGATTTGGTTTCCAATAACTCTACCTTCGCCAAAAACCAGCACGTATGTTGGCTGTCTCGGCCCTTGTCTTTCCTTTCCCATCCCCTGTATGTACATAGACATACCCTTTCATATCCTTACTCTTTTTTTTCTTACGTCCTGTCAAAAATCTTTTCCTCACAGGTGACTGTTTCTGCCAATTCACATTCCGATATATCGAGAAAGTGGTGCTGATCACGGGTGATCTTTTCCGCTCTGATGATGTTTATTCTTTTTTTGAATATAGGGCCCGATACCACGAAGGTATGATATTCTCCGTTCTCACCAGAGATATCAACACCCCTGACCTTTGAGATTTCTCTGATAAAATCGTTATCAATCCAGCGTCCCAGCCATTCCGGGCCCAGCAAATCCTTCCTGGTAGCCACAATAACGGCTCCAAATCCGGCTTCTATCAATTCCTGTATCAGATTCTCCCTTTTCTTTTCACCCCACAGAGGTAAGACAGCGCTCATTCCTGATTCCTTACTGACCCTTTCTACCCATTCTCTATGCGCTTCGACGTCAATGTCTCCAAAAATACCAGCCTCAACTCCTTTCTCTTTCAACGAGGAGATGGCCTTCTTAAATTCTTTTTCATAACTTTCCCATGAACTCCTCACCTGAACAACAGGAAGACCTATCGCCTCCCCCTGGAGCTGCAAAATTCTTGTCCTGATGCCGTGAGATCGGGAAACCTCTCCATCTTCAGCTATCATATTCAAGAGGTGTGTTATCTGGAAACTCTTCATCGCCCTGTAACAAGACAGAGCCCCATCCTTACCGCCGCTCCAGGAAACAAAAGCCTTTAATTTTATGTCCTTCTCCATTCTGTTACACCTCCACACACACGACAGTGAAATGCCCTCTGATCCATCCCTGCACCGCAACACTCACAGGTTTTCTGCCCCCTTTCGGGGGCAGGGATTTCGCCTACCACCTGCGAGTATATACGATAGTAGTAAAAATGTTCTTTATTCCAAAATTTTATCGGGGATTTTCTCCTTTCCTCTTCGAACTCTTCATCCGACACCTTTGCAGCGACAATCTTTCTCATCTCCGTCATGCCGGAGCCGTATTCCAGAGGCCTTTTACTCTGCCAGAGTATTTCTTCCGGCAGCACGCCTTCAAAGGCCTTCCTGAGCATCCACTTTCCCCACGTCTTTTCATCCTCTCTTCTTATCTTGAGATCAAGATTAATCCCCTGGCTGAACTCTACAAAATCTTTATCTAAAAAAGGCTGTTTGATATGGATCCCAAGGGCTTCCCCAATTTTATTCGAACTGAACTGCATAGTTGAATGCATCCGGCTCATGTACTGTTCGAGGTCTTTCATCTTTAACATGAAATCATAGCCGGCAAAGAGCTCATCGCCTCCGTCACCTGTCATCATGCTACCGATCCCCAGGCCCTTTGCATATCTGAGTCCCAGATAAACAGTAACATCGTTTGGAATAGCAGGATCAAAACTTCTGAGTATCCTTATGACTTCGGGGATTGTGGCGATGGCCTCCTCAATCTTTACAGTTTTGTGATAATATTCAAGTTTGAGAAGCTTCGCTACAGTATCGGCATAATATCCATCTTCCCCGTACGACTCAAGACCGACCGAGATGGCCCGGCAATCCTTTGCCTGGGCGGCTACAAGGGCAGAATCCAGCCCTCCGGAAAAGAGCAAACCCTCAGCCTGATTCCTTTTCACTGCCTCTGCAAACCTGATCCTCAATTCCTGAAAGATTGTCTCCCCTTTGCCCTCCCCCGCCGACGCCAAGACGTATCCCTTCACCTCTCACACCTCCCACGCATCCATCCGTTGCCATAAGACGTTTTGTAAAGTCATTAAAATTCCTTAAATTTTCTCTGTTAATCATCACACAAAGCGACCCAGGACATCCAGCGACTGACTAAACGCCCCTTCATCAAAGATCTCCATTGTTAAAACCCTGGAATTATTCGAACCGTTACCCAACCGGTCTATAAGGGTCGTCAACAAACCAGCGGGCAAGAAGGACAGGCTGCGGTGGTCATGCCCCTCTTCGATCCCATGGAGGTGGAGCACCCGTGTCCGCGTCAGATAGCGGTCAAGGTAATCTTCCGCCGCATACCCGCACAGAAGGAGATGGCCGATATCAAGACAGACGCTCAGGTTATAGTCACTGATAATGTCTTCAATAACAGTGTAAGGATAATCGAGTGTTTCAACGCACAGGTCCTGTGAATTAACATCCTGAAGGAGCCTCTCCACAGAGCGCCGGTGGCCGTCGATCCAGCGTTCCAGGTCCGGCGATGGGATTTCACCCCGCTGATCCCCATGGAAATGAAGGACATAGGCAAAGGGCAAAAGCGGGGCGGTGCGTTCTATAACGCGGAGGCACTTGTCCACAGATCGCTCCCGGACAGATGCATCTTCATGTCCCATCCAGGTGTCGAGAGGCAGATGTATGGTGTAGGTCAGATCAGACCGTTTCGCTGTCTCTTTCAGCATCTGCACCGTGGCCGTATCCGGCAGATTGGTGAATTCATCCGATTCAAAGAGCACCAGTTCGATGTCATCCACCTTATCTGCCAGAAACATAACATTCGGCAGAAGCTCCGCCGGAATGATATATGAAGTCGTTCCCAGACGGAAGGGGAATCGGTTTTTCAGAGACTGTTCTCCTTTAAAATTCAAAGAAAGGCCCCCTCTTAAAGGAGTAATCAAAACTCATAACCAACACTTAAAAAGACTGACTGCCCGGCCCCTGGATAAGAACAGAGTGTTCCTGTACCGGTATAATCATAGAAAGTATTTACATAGGTTTCGTATTCCTTATCAAACAGATTATTGCCCTTAAGTGTAACTATCCAGTGGTCATATAAACGCTGCTCAATCTTAAGATCCACCGTCCAATAGGACTTCAGGATCCGGGAAGGATTGGTATCTGTGTCGTTATCATATTTTCCGGGTCGCTCACCGACATAGTTAGCCGTGGCAGTCGTATTAAGACCGAATTTAGTCCAATAGGTCAGACTCCCTTTGAACTGATCATCAGGAGTATACAGCGCCTGACGTTTAGTGCCACCTTTTTTGTTTTCTTTTGCGTCGGTGTTTGTGTAGTTAATGGCCAAAGTCAAATTATAAAATGGTCCTATTTTTGTTCCAAGTTCCCAACCATCAGCCTCATAGCTATCAAGGTTTTGTGGTCTATAGAAGAAACTGCTGTCAGGAACCCAGCGAATCTTATTGTCAATATCCCATTTAAAATACGAAAGGGTGATGAATATTTTTTCATTGAAGATCGTTTGTTCAGCCGTTGCGTCTGTATGCCATCCTGTTTCAGGCTTTAGATTGGGATTACCTTCAGCTCCCATTCCCCAACCCCAGTCTTCAAAAGGCCAGAAAAGGTCGTTAAGTGTCGGTGCCTTAAAATGCTTTCCTCGACTAAATTTCAGGACTGTCTCCTTAAGCGGGTTGAAAACCAGGCCGAAACGGGGAATATCTTCGTATCCGAAAGTTGAATGGTTTTCGTGTCTTAAGCCGGCCAGAGCTTTTAAATACTTGCAGGGACGATACTGGGCTTCTGCATACGCGCCCTTGGTGTAAAGACTAGCCGTATTCCTGGCGCGTGTGCCAGGTTTCTGGTTGCCGTTGTCATCCAGCGTAACACTTTTATTTTTCCAGTCGTAATCCTTGTATTCCATGCCTATCAGAAGATTTGCACCATCAAAAGGTCTCAGATCCAGATTCCCTTCAAAGCCCTTTACTTCATTGGTCGTCCACGTTTCCTGTCCCGGCACACCTCCCGTCCAGGAATCATAGTAACGCATAAAGTTATAATTCTCCATATGTGTATATTCGCCCTTGAAGTTCAAACCAAGCCATTTCAGGGGGTCGCTTTTTGCCTGGAAAACAATGTGTCCATCTTCATCACCGCCTTTATCAAGCGTACTCGCTGCGTCACTGCTATAAACCTGCACTCCCTTAGCATAAAAATTTTGTGTTCCGGGAGGCGGTTCGACGCCAGGTCTGCCGTATTTCCGGTCAATGTAATCACCATAGAGGCTCACATCCAGAATGTCTCCCTTATCGTAAACCAACTTGAGAGAAGCATCATTGTGGATTAAGTCGCTGTTATCTCGAAAACCATCGGTTTCCTTTCGACCGGCTGTTAAATAATACCCAAAATTCTCTGTAAGAAACATTCCTTGTTCGGCCGACAACTGATAAGTGTCCTGAGTACCATATCCGGCGGTTGCTTTTAGATCCATCTTGTCACGTTTCGGTCGTTTGGTTATAATGTTCACGGTTCCTCCCATAGCTCCCGAACCATAGAGAAGAGACCCTGCCCCCTTCACCACTTCAATGCGTTCAATACTGTTCAGGGGAATTCGTGCCACATCCGCCACACCAAGCGACGGAGAGTTAACATTCACCCCATTCACGAATACCTGTGTTGCGTCACCACCCATACCCCGAAAGTGAATTTCTTGAGTCGCTCCGCCGTAATTTCCATACGTTCTCAAGTCTATGCCCAGTTCATTTGCAAGAAGTTCCCCAATAGTATTAACCGCAGACGTCTCTATATCCATTTCGTCAATGATGATAACCGCATTGGGGATGTCCTTCCGTTCCTCCGGGGTCTTTGTGGCGGTAACCACAACTTCCGGCAGAGTAACCGTTTTGCCTTCTTCTTTCTTGTCTGTCTCTGCCTGGCTAATCCCAGCAAAGAGCAGAGGAATAAAAATAAAAAAGAATTTCAAATACTTGAACATGATACTTTCTCCTTTCCCAAATTAAAAAAGTTAATCTGGGTCCGGGCATAAAAAAACCCGGACCGAAATGAATCGATCCGGGGATTTCCCATTTTTATCCTCTGATCTTGCTAAATACCTCGGTCCTCGAATGGTATTTCCGAGATCTTTGCATAAAACCCAAAAATCTCTTTCCTTATTCAGGCAGGTCTTCTGACTTACGGATCATCCTAATTGCCGCACCTTCCCGAACCTTAAAACAGCCAGTGGTTTAATGCGGTGTTCGTCCCCGATTACAGCGGCGGGCCCGTCCCCGATTTTAACGGGGTTCCCTTTTATGCTCAAATACAACGAGCGCCTGAATGGTTATGCTTGTTATATATTTATATTTTCAAAGTCAATAAATAAAAGGATCCTCTCCAAATTAGTTGATGATCCAGGGTTCGAGGATTTGAGTGAAAAATCCGCATTAGGCGGAAAGGGTTCGAGTGCAGAAGGATACTTGGAGGGGAACAATCGCGCCATCGGTAATGCAGTCGGCTATGCGCGTGAAAGAAAATTTCCCAATACAAATATTTTCCTTCTGCGAAAAAATACAGGGCTTTCCACGATAGATATTGCTTTTAAATTATCATACCCGGAAACAAACCATGGCTCTTTACATGGAGGAACTTCCCATACCCATTTCGGCGTTTCAATCCCCAGTTCAGAACATAAATATTCTATTGTTGATGCCAATAATGAATCGATATTTTCATTGCTCAGAGAGAAAGGCTTCTCAATTAAACCTCGATCCCGTGTCCGACGGAAATCATCTACAAATTCCATAAATGGAATCCGCCAATTTTCCCCGCTTTTTAAAATAGCCGATTTAGTTTCCTGAATTGTCCTGTATTTCATCGAATAATTCCTCAAGAAAAAATTGAGTCGCAGGTCTGATAACTCGACGCGGATAATATTTATCAATTATTTTAAATATATCTTCAATAGTTTTGATTTTTAGTTCATTAATTAAAAACTCAATATCCTTACCGTCGGTTCCGTCAATTCTTGCTGAAAGCGATTTCATTGCAAGCATATATTCCGGATCAGCCACCATTACGACAAGATGAGATAAGTTAAGAAATACCTTTTGGGGATGATCTACAAGAAATCCTTTTACTCCATCATTCAGCCAATCGTCAGCCAATTCATATTCATTCGCAATTTCCCTGGCAGCTTCTCTTATAATATCAGCCGGTTGAAAAATTGCATCAACATCTTTTGTGCTTGGTCGTGCGTCATAAACGAGGCACATAACGGCACCACCATACAAACATATTTCACCTTTTACATTCAGGCGCTGGAGTTTTTCATTAAGAGCATGCAAATATTTTATAATTTCATCTCTTAGCATATTCCGCCCGATTGTAAAATTTGGTCAAATAAACATATATAATGTGCCATTTTGATATCATAAGGCATTAAAAATGTAAACTTCGAATTTGAAGACTATTTATGCTTCAGTCTCTCTTCCTTCAGCCTATTACACGAAACAGAAACTTAATCTTTTATTTTCATAAGTCGTCCAGGCACAGGAGTTACGCGCGGGAATCTGCCGAGAGGACTTTCATCCACCAACAATGTGCATCCGTAAGCTGCTTCAAGGGTTTGAAACGTCAGCACTTCATCCGGCTTTCCCCGGCTTACAATTTGACCTTCCTTTAAAAGGAGCAGGGTCTTGCCGTACATGGCGGCAAGATTCACATCGTGGGACACCATAACAACTGTAATATCTCTTTCCTTCTGCAATTTTTCCATCAGATCCATGATCCGGGTCTGGTGAGCAAGATCAAGAGATGCTGTAGGTTCGTCGAGAAGGATAATATCCGTCTCCTGGCAAATCGCCCTTGCAATGAAAACCCTCTGACATTCACCACCGCTTAACTGGTTCATTCTGCGATCGGCAAGAAGATCCAATTCCGTAAATTCCATGGCCTGTTTTGCCGTCGCCAGATCTTTCTCTTTCTCCAGGCCGAGCATTCCCAGATGCGGCGATCGCCCCATCAGCACTACTTCGGATACTGTAAACGGAAAATCGACAGGAACCGTCTGGGACACATACGCGATTTTTCGGGCCAAAGTCTTGCGGGTATAATCCTCTATGGAATCTCCGAGCACATCAATCCTGCCGTCTCTGGGGCTGATAATTCCTGCAAGCAAACGAAGTAAAGTGGTTTTACCTGAGCCGTTGGGACCTATAATAATGAAAAAATCACCTCTTTGAATATGAAAAGAAAGGTTTTTGAGTATTGAGATATTTCCATATGAATAATTCAGATTATTGATGCTAATTGCCTGATTCATTGTCTGGGCCTTTTAAGTAAAAATATGAAGATGGGGGCACCGATAAGAGCCGTAATGACACCGGCCGGAATTTCCCCCTGTGAGGGGAGAATTTTTGCCAACAGGTCACAAACAACCATGTATGCGCCACCGCCCAGCACGCAGGCCGGGACAAGAATTCGATGATCGGAGCCCAGAATAATCCTGAACAGGTGGGGTATGACCAGTCCCACAAATCCGATCAGACCACAATAGCTGACAGTGGCGCTTACCATGAAGGAAGTAACAACAAGCAGGGTAATGGTCACGATCTTTACATTTACTCCCATGGTTTGAGCCATATCTCTCCCCATAAGGA
Source organism: Desulfobacterales bacterium (assembly GCA_030689795.1). Classification (GTDB taxonomy): domain Bacteria; phylum Desulfobacterota; class Desulfobacteria; order Desulfobacterales; family RPRI01; genus RPRI01. Next base: position 21,784 of record JAUYEO010000166.1, read on the forward strand.
GCAGATTCATTATATTGGAAAGCCAGAAAATGAGAATAAAACAAGGCATGAGAGCCACAGCAAGGAAACCAACCTGTTCAATATTGGCCGTTGACAAGTCTCCCATAAGCCAGAACATTATGTTATGCAGACGGTCATCGCGTGTCATCGATATCAGGAACATAATCACCGCCGAGCAGAAGGCATTCACCATGACTCCCGATAAAAGGAGAGAATCCTTTTTTAAAAGAGCTTGCCCGGACGACATTGCAAGAAGCAGGAGCAGGGTGGCGAGACTGCCGGTGAAAGCCATTATGCTCACACCCGGAAAATATGATAATCCCAGAATAATTCCAATAATGGCGCCAATCGCGGCCCCCCCGGAAATACCCAGTATGTACGGTTCCGCTAAAGGATTTCGCAGAAGCGCCTGAAAAACAAGCCCACCCAAAGATAGAACCGCCCCGACCAGTGCCGCCAGCATCACACGGGGCAAACGAATCTGACGGATGATTGCTTCCTGAACGGAATCCACGCTTTTGTCTGTAAGCAGCAACCGCATAGAGTCGCCGAAGTTGCTTCCGGTAGATCCAACGGAAATTCCAAGGTACATGGCTCCGGCAAGCAGAACCGAGAGGAGAGCTGAGACAAGCATTAGTCTTTTCAGAAAACCGGATCCCATAATTATTTTTTATCCCCGAACAGTTCCGGATGAATCAACTTAACCAGCGCCTCCAGGCCGTCAACAAGGCGAGGTGACGGGCGGTCAAAGAGATCGGAATCGGCTCTGTAGATGCGCTTATTGCGGACTGCTGGAATCTGCGGCCATTTATTCCATTCCGCCAGGACCTGCTCAAACGCATCGCTTCTTGTCATGGATGTAATAATGACTACATCCGGGGAAAGCGCAATAAGTTGTTCCCGGCTGAAGCGCGGGTAAGGTGTATCTCCTGCCGTCACATTTATGCCTCCTGCCAGCATAATGATCTCATGGATATATGTCCGGGTGCCTACAGATACGACAGGCGCTGCGCCTATCTGGAAAAAAACTCTGGGTTTGTGAGATGTTGCAGCAACAAGCTCCCTTACGTGCCTTATTCGGGAACGCATATTTTTAACCAGAATATCCGCCCTCTCCTCTGCGCCGAGAAGACCGCTTATCGAAAGAATCGTTTCCATCACAGAGTCAAGGTTTCTCGGATCGACGGCATAAACCGGTATTCCGAAAGATTCCAGCCGGTCAGAAACATGTTTTGGATTTCCGTCTTTTATTGCAATACACAGGTCAGGTTTTAAGGAAACGATTTTTTCGAGGTCGAGTCCTACGTATGAGCCAACTTTGGGAAGCAGCCTTGCTTCAACTGGAAAATCGCAATGGAGTGTCACCCCTTTTAAGCGATTTTCGCTATTCAGGGCAAAAATGATTTCTGTGATGTTGGGCGCCAGCGATATAATCCTTCGGGGATTTTCCGGGACAATAACTTTTCGTCCCAACTGATCGGTCACTATCCCGGCGAATGCTTCAGGGAGTCCTGCAAGACCAAGCAAGGTAATTATCAGGGAAATAATCAGGGGGCGAAATAATTTCATGTTTAGGATATTATTAACAGGAATCCGCAATTCAGTTGAAATTGTTTACAGTGATCGGGCTTTTTATTGCCCATGGAGAATTTCGTTGAGTTTAGCAGAAAGTTTGTTCACGTTAAACGGCTTTTGAATAAAACCGTTACAGCCTTTTTCCATTATTCCCGTAGCCTGGTCATTGAGAGCATAACCACTTGAGAGCAATACCTTCACATCAGGATTTATCTCCCTGATTCTTTCAAATACTACGCTTCCGGTCATATCGGGCATTATCATATCAAGAACAACAAGATCAATTTTATCCCTGTTTTTTTCGTAAATATCAACAGCCTCTTTCCCTCCGGTTGCGATAATGACATCGTATCCCAGTTTTTTTAATATTGCCTGACCCACATCAATTATCATTTTCTCATCGTCAACAAACAGAATTGTTCCGGTTCCTGAAATACGCCTGTCAGTTTCTT
>JAUYEO010000080.1 GCA_030689795.1 Desulfobacterales bacterium
GGAGACCGGGCGCCATCTTGATGATCTTATCCTCCGGGAACTGAAAATCATATTTTTTCTGCAAAGGTTTGTAACCGTCCGGCCGGGCATAGAATTCATCGTTGGTGCCAAAACGGATTTTGGCGGGATTGGCTTTTATAAATGCTGAGAGATCGGAGAGGGTTTTGATTTTCTTTTGAGCAGCATCCTCGCGTCTCATCATAAGACAATAAGTGTTGTTGAAGGCCATGTAAGGCAGCCAGACCAGTCCGTTACGTTCGAGATCCGCCTTTTTTACAAAATCATAACAAGCCTTTGGGTCGGTAATGACATTTTCTTTCAATATGGTCACCAGGCCGGTTCCGGTATATTCCATGTACATGTCGATCTGTCCGTTTTCAAGAGCTTTCCGGGCGACCAATGTTCCCCCCAGGCCGGTTTTGTCTTCACATTTGAAACCGCGGCTGTCCAGAAGCTGAATCATGATTTGGCCCAGGATTTGCTGCTCGGTAAAATTCTTGGACCCGATGACCAGATTCTTCTCCGCAGCTCCGGCAAGGGATCCGCAGAATACGATGCAGGCCGCTGTTACCAGGGCCCAGCACGCCGTTTTTCTCATTTTTTTAACCATTCCGATTGTTTGCATTTTTTTCCTCTCTTTCTCCATTTATGGATTTCGGTCAGCCGGACCGAACGGGAATACGGACGCTGCGTCAGGGGCTGACATCGCGTCTGCTGCTGAAGCTGAGTCCCGGGCTGACTGCCCAGAACTCGACCTTACCTAAGAACCAGTTAAAGAAAATTGCCAGAATACATGTGGGTACTGCGCCGGCCAGCATGTAGCCGGGATCGACCATGGAAATGCCGGAAAAAATCAAATCTCCCAGTCCGCCGCCTCCAACCAGAAAACTCATGGCCGCGGTTCCCACATTGATAACGGTTGAGGTGCGGATTCCAGCCAGAATGATATACAGGGCATTTGGCAGTTCCACTCGAAATAGAAGCTGAGCCGGATTCATGCCCATGCCCCGGCCCGCATCGATAATCACCGGATCGATCCCGGCGAGTCCGGCCACGCTGTTTCGGATGATCGGCAGCAATCCGTATATCACCAGCGCAAAAATAGCAGTTTTTTTGCCGATGCCGATATAAGTCATGGCAATGGCAATCACGGCAAGCGACGGGACGGTCTGACAAATACCCAGAATGTTGAGAATCCAGTTGCGATAACGGCGCATGAAATCCCGGGTGAGGAGGATTCCCAGAGGAACACCAATAGAAACGGAAATCGTGCTTGAAATAACAACCAGATAAATATGCTCAAGAAACAGCTTCCAGATTTCAGCCGGATTATTGACAGCAAAGTCAAAAAAACCCAGGTGCTGAAAATATCCCCCCGTGGCAAACGCCAGAATCAGCCCGGCCATGACCCAGCCCCGGCTGCGGGAACTTGAAGTGGTATTGGCTTTCACAGAATTCTTCCTCCGGCAGTAATTTTTCCCCAGCGGCCGCCCTGTTCATCATAGGTTTGCCCCACCACTGCAGCCAGTGTCATGGTATTCAGAATGCCGACGAGTTTGTTATCATCGACTACCACTAAGATTCCGATATCATAGGAAAGCATTTTGCTGAGAGCCTCCTTGAGGTTGCGTTTCGGCGAAACAGTCAGGGTCATGGGTTTTACCCGATCACCAATCTTCCCGTAATGATCGATGATATCCCGATGATTGACATATCCCAAAAGATGATCCTGGCTGTCGCAGACCAGAAGGTAGTTCAATTCTTTTTCCTTCATATATTGATGAACAGCCTGAACTTCATCGGTGTCATAGCAGCGAACCGGATTTTTCAGCATGGCGTCCTGAACCTTTAACAGGTCAAGGCGTTTTAATGCCCGGTCGGCGCCAACGAAATCCTTGACAAACTGGTTAACCGGTGAGGTGAGCAATGCCTCCGGAGTTCCGAACTGAACAAGGCGCCCGGCATTCAGCAGTGCGATCTTGTTTCCCATTTTAATGGCTTCATGTATGTCGTGAGTGACAAAAACAATTGTTTTACGGATTTTTTCCTGAATACTGAGGAATTCGTCCTGCAACACTTCCCGGTTGATCGGGTCGATCGCGCCAAAGGGTTCATCCATGAGCATGACCGGAGGATCCGTGGCCATAGCCCTGGCCACGCCGATCCGTTGGGCCTGGCCACCGCTCAGTTCCCTGGGATAACGGTGCCGGAATATAACGGGATCGAGTTGGACCAGATTGAGCAGTTCGTCAACACGAGCCTGAATGCGCCGTTTGTCCCATTTCAACAATTTGGGGACCGTGGCGATGTTATCCGATACCGTCATGTGCGGAAACAGCCCGATCTGCTGAATGACGTATCCGATGGAGCACCGCAGCTCGATAACGTCCAGGCTCATGATGTTCTTGCCATTAACATAGATAGAGCCGGAAGTGACGGGGATCAGGCGGTTGACCATGCGCATCAGCGTGGTTTTCCCGCATCCCGACGGGCCTATCAGAACACAGATTTCTCCTTCGGCCACCTCAAGATCAATGTCGTTTACTGCTGCAGCCTGACTTCCGGGATAAATTTTGGTAACTTTTTCAAACCTTATCATGACCGTAATCCTTTGCTGACCAAACGATTTTCGATGTATCCGAAAAGAATGTCAGCGGCGATCGCCAGCAGGGAAACGGCTATGGCGCCGCTTATTATCATAGCACCGTAAGTCTGGTTGATTCCCATGAATATAAAACGTCCCAAACCTCCGGCGCCGATATAGGCGGCAATGGCGCCGATTCCGATCGACATGACCACTGCCACGCGAAGGCCGGCAAAAATTACACTGAGCGCCATGGGCAGTTGAACCTTGCCCAGGACTTGCCATCGGGTCATGCCCATTCCGATGCCGGCATCGATAATATTGGGATCCACGCTCTTGATGGCAGCGTAGGTGTTTCGAATAATGGGCAACTGGGAATAGAGAACGAGAGCCACGACAGCGGGAACGGTGCCAATGCCGTGGCCAAAAATGGATAGAAAGGGAATCATGATGCCAAACAAGGCAATGGAAGGTATGGTCATGATGATCCCGGCAATATACAGGATGGTTTCGGCGGCTTCTTCATTGAATGTGATCCAGATGCCTATGGGGACACCTGTGGCCATGGCGATGATCACCGATATGGATACGATCCAGGCATGCTGCCGGGTCAATTCCAGTGTCTGTTGCCAGTTCTGCATGAAAAACTGCCAAATTTCCATAAGGGCCTCTCAGTTTACGGTTGTACCATGGCTTTTGCCGCTTTTGCAGCACTGCCGGCATCCGGTGCATAAGCATCAGCCCCGATTTCACGGGCAAAATTCTGTGTCACGGGGGCTCCGCCGACCATGACCTTGACCGTATTCCTCATGCCGCTTTCGGTCAGGGCGTCGATGGTGCGCTTCATCATCGGCATGGTTGTGGTTAGAAGCGCGGACATGCAGAGAATTTTGGCATCCTTACTTTTGATGGCCTCGACAAACCGTTCAGGGGAAATATCCACGCCCAGGTCATGAACTTCCAGGCCGGCGCTTTTAATCATCATGGACACGAGGTTTTTTCCAATGTCATGCAGATCTCCCTTTACGGTGCCGATGACCACCCGGCCGTTGGCCGACGCGCTGTCTTCGCCCAGAAGGGGTTTGAGTATCTCGACTGCCGCGCCCATAATCTGGGCCGCCTGCAGGACTTCCGGAATAAACATGTCTTCTTTTTCCATGCGCTCACCCACGACATCCATACCCGCAATCAATCCCTGATTAAGGATGTCTTTGGCGCTGACCTGATTGTTCAGGGCATCACGAACAAGGGTAATTACTCTTTGTTTATCCAGGTCAAGCAATGCATCTATGATCGGTTGAAACGTATTCATGGGTTATCTCCTGTATTTTTTCCTGTTTCCCAGGGTATCTTATCAAAAAGCGGTTGAGCAGTCCGTTGGCCATGTTCGGGATCGGTTTGACAATTCTTATCGATCAAGCGGTTTTCAGCAGAATTTTAAACCGATTCCGGATACTTCGATCCATCTCTTCGGAAATATGCGAGGTCGGCGCCTCCGACAGAATGCGCTTTGCCAGCTTTCGTGCGCGCTCCCGTGCGTCCAGACCGCCGTCCTTCTCCCATTTGTCCCGGCTTCTCGAATCTGAAACGCCATTTCCCGGAAAATATTCCTTCCGCATGTATTTCATGGTGTGCTCGGAGGTCATGAAGTTTCCGCCCGGTCCGATGCTATCAATGACATCCAGCGCCAGGTGATCCGGATCCACCTTGATGCCATCAAGCACCTTGCAGCACATGCCGATGATCTCATCGTCAATGACATATTGTTCATAGGCAACCGCCAGCATGGATTCCAGCATTCCGGCTGCATGATGAACATAATTGGAACCTCCCATGGCGGTCAGAAGGGTGGTCATGGCCTTTTCCCAGCCGGCCTGGGCATCCGGCACCTTGGAGTCGGTCAATCCGGAAGAATTGTAGTTGGGGACGCCAATATGGTGAGCCAGTTGGTGAATGGCCGCATTCATCATGCCGCACTCCACTGCGCCACCAAGATACCCCATGGTTTTCAGATTGGCCATTCCGGGAATGCCGCCATAGAGAATGGGCGCGCCGGCCTGGGTCAGCTGACAGATACAGATCCCCGCCAATTGTTCGGCATGAAGCTGAGCCAATGTTCCCGCCATGGTCATGGGAGAGGTGGATCCGGACATCGGAGCGGCTGAGAGCGCCACGGGGATCTTCAAACGATTGGCTTCCTGCATGATACGGGTGGACTGGGTGCACAGCTTGAGGGGGCTGATGGCAAAAGATGTAATAATCGAAATAAAGGGGCGCTTTTGAAGAAGGCTTTTATCGCCGGCAATCATGGATGCCAGATCGACAATCTGATGCAGTCCGGCCTCATTGTTGACTCCGGACATCACATGCTTTGTGGTAGCGTTCAGGCAGGCATAGAACATGTTGATGTCATAGTCAGACTCGGAAATATCGGTGGGAATGCATGGCCGGAGATAGAAGTGGATGTGGTTCAGCCGATCGACGAGGCGCCCGATCTGGTAAATATCATGAAGGGTTGTGGCGCGGGGCTTTCCGGTTTCCAGGTCGAGCACTTTGATGGCTGCACCGCCGGTTCCCAGATATACCCGGTTTTCGGTCAGATCGAGATTATTTTTCCCATCCCGGCTGTATAAAATGACGCGATTGGGCGCCTTTTTCACCTGTTCTTCAATCAGTTTTCCGGGAAACCGAATTCGTCCCTGAGTTCGATCCACCCATGCGCCTGCGCTTTCAAGCATGGTTAGGGTGTCGTCAAGGCCGGATTCAAAAGTCATTCCGGTTTTTTCCAGAATCGTGATGGCTGCTTTGTGTATGGTTGTAATACCATCATCTGAAAGCGGCTTGTACTGTCCGCCGGATAAGCCTTTTAAGTCCATGCATTCCTCCTGTTACCGATCCAGTCGGTAAGTTCATTGGTTCAAAATTTTCATTACATCAGGAATCAAACCTGCCCGCGCGGTGTGCCTTCAGATATTTTATACAGAAGGCATCGCGGCCTGCCAGGGCTTCAGCGGCAACAATGCAGTTCATCATCCGTTTATCCAGGGGATTGACGATCGCGCCGTCAAGTCCCTTGGCAATGGCCATGGCCATGAATATCTGGTTCATATATTTTCGATTCGGCAGCCCGTAGGAAATGTTGGAAAGGCCGCAGACCGTATGAATTCCTGGAAACGTGCATACAATTTTTTCAATGGCGTTGACAAATTCCATTCCAAACGTGTTGTTGACCGAAAGCGGCTGGACCAGCGGGTCCAGATAGATATGCTCCACCGGAATGCCATTCTGATTCAATGCATTCACCAGTTTATCGGCAATTTTCAACCGGTCGTCAACAGTCTCCGGCATCCCGGCATCACTCATGCAAAGGGCCACCACTTTAAAATCAGTACCGCTAATCACCGGCATCAGCGCATCAAAGCGCTCTTTTTCAAAGGAGATGGAGTTGATCATCGGCGTTCCCCGGTGGACTTCTATGGCTGCCATCAGCGCTTTGGGGTCAGGACTGTCCAGTGCGCAGGGTTTGTCAACCGATGACTGAACCGTGGTTGTCAGCCATTTCAGGTATCCGGATTCTTTCCCGACGAAAATGCCGGCATTGACATCGATAAAGTCTGCGCCGGCCTCCGCCTGATCGATTGCAATCTGCTGAATCGCGGCAATGTCCCCGTTCTCAATCGCCGCGGCGATGGATTTCCGGCTGGCGTTAATGAGTTCTCCAACGATGATCATACAGTTTCCTCCTCAATGCTTTTCATGACCTCGGCCTGAACGCTGACCCAAATCATTCGCTTCAATTCCATGTAACGGTCAGAAAGCTGCACGTCTGCGTTCCGTGGATGGGGTAAATCGTTGACAATTTCTTGTAAAATACGGCCCGGACGGGCAGTCATGACCACAATTCTGGTCGATAATAGCAGTGCTTCGTCAATGGAGTGCGTGATAAAGATGATGGTTTTTTGATGTTTTTCGTAAATGCGGACCAGCTGTTCCTGGAGCACTTGCCTCGTCATGGCATCCAAAGCGGCAAAGGGTTCGTCAAGAAGGATTACTTTGGGGTCGTTGGCGAGTGATCGTGCGATGGAAACCCGTTGTTTCATGCCGCCCGACAGGTGATGGGGAAAACTTTTCTCAAAACCCTTCAGTCCGACCATATCGATAAACCGGGCCGCTTGTTCCTGGCGTTCAGCTTTAGGTATGCGTTTCATCTTGAGACCGAATTCAACATTATCCTGCACTGTTTTCCATGGGAACAATGCATATTGCTGAAAGATCATGCCGCATTCGGGCGTGATGCCGATGACAGGCTGCCCATCCAGCAATATCTGCCCCTGGCTGGCTGAATCAAAACCGGCCACCAGGTTCAGCAGAGTAGTTTTGCCGCATCCTGAAGCGCCGACAATCACAACAAACTCACCATCCATGACATCCAGCGAGAGATTTTTCAGAGCCATAACATCTGCTCTTTTACTCGGAAAAACTTTCGTAACGCCCTGGATAGAGATTTTGATTTTGTTTGTTAGAGTGTCCATGGTAATAATCTCTTCTCGAATTTGCGAAACACCAAATCGGTGATCATTACAGTGACACTGATCATTACCATGCCTAATAGCACCGTATCGGTCTGGAAATATTCCTTGCCGTTCATGATCATAAAGCCTAAGCCTTCACGGGCTGCCACCAGCTCGGCGGAGATGACGCACGTCCAGGCGATGCCCAACATGACCTTAAGCCCGGCGATGATCTGGGGCAGGGCTCCGGGCAGAATCACCTCTCGCATGACGTCGACCTCGGAGGCTCCCAGGTTGCGGGCCGCTCGAATCAGCAACGGGTCGATGTTCTTGGTGGCCTCTATGATGTAAAGCAAGGAGGGAACAAACGAACCCATGAACACGATGGAGTACTTTTGTGTTTCCGTAATTCCGAGCCAGAGCAGCGACAACGGAATCCAACTCATGGACGGCAACGGCCGCAGCAACGAGATGAATGGGTCGAAGACGGCCATGAAAAAACGCGATGAGCCCAGAAAGATACCGAAAGGAATAGCCACCAAACTGGAAACGATAAATCCTACCATCACGCGACGAGTGGATGCCAGTGTATGTCCCAGCAGACTCCAGTTGTTGAGCATCTTTATCGCCCGAGAGAGTATCTTGGAGGGCGCCGGCATAAACAGCGGCTCGATGAAGCCCATCCTGCAATAAATTTCCCAGGCGGCCAGGAAGAACACCAGCGAGACTATGCTGATGAGCGCTAAGTTGCTAGAGTTTTTCGTATTCATGGAAGACCTCCGTTATCGGGAGGACCGGCTACGGCCGATCCCCCCGCGCTTGGCTGATGATTACGGCACCATGTCGGCGGCAATCCAGTCCTTTACCGCCGGCGCTGCGTCGATCTGTTTATGCTTGACCAGAAATTCGGCCAGCAGTTGCATCCCCTTGACGAATTGGCCCGGCTGGAGCATCAGCGCTTTCTGCTCGGCGCCCCGGATCCATTTGATGTCTTTTTGTACGGCCATCTGGTCCTCCATGCTCAGGTTGGTCAGCTTGACCAGAACCTCAGCGCTCTCTTTCGGCTGGTTGATCAGCATGTCCACTGCCTCGAAGTAACCCTCTACGAACAGCCGGGAAGTGTTGGGGTATTTCTCGGCGAACTCTTTACGCACCACGAGCAGGTCCGGTCCTGGTCCGAGTTGATACTTCTTGTAAAGGCTGAACTGGGTATCGTCGGCCAGCAAGTGGTTTCCCGGCATCTTGAGCAACATATTAAAATTAGGCGTCCAGGCAGCGCAAGCGTCAATTTCGCCCGAGGCCATGGCGGCCGGCATCTCGTTGACCTGAAGATTGACCAGGGTGAGGTCCTTTTCCGGATCCAGCCTGATTTGCTCAAGCAGATCGAGAACAAGCACGTGGGCGCTGGAAGCAAAAGGGACCGCAAGTTTCTTGCCCTTCAGATCTTCGAGGCGCTTGATTTTTTCGCGGGCAATAACTCCCTCCACCGTGGCGTATGAGTCCGGGGTACCGAAGGCCATAAAGCCCTTATTGCCGGCAGCCATCAAAGCGATGGCGGAGATAGAACCCGTGCAGGCTACATCCAAGTCTCCGGCCACCAGAGAGCCCATCCGGCCCGAGGAAGCGTAGAAGCTCTGAAACAGCACACCCAGCCCGCGCTTTTTGAACAGACCCTTTTCGATTCCCACCCAAACAGGATAATGACCGATCCAGGAAGATCCTCCGTAAACCACGGTAACCTTTTCCGGCTTGCCGGCGGCAGCGACTGTCCCCGGCGCCACAGTCAGCACGGCCATGGCTGTCAATGCCATCAAAATACTCGTCCAATACAGTTTTCTGCTTCGCATACCGACCTCCTTTGTTAATGTTGTTTATGTATTCAACAGATAACACACGTAACCGGTAGAAACCTTATGACTGGTTATTTCAATCTGTTTCGTGTTCATCTCAAACTTCATTCCATGCGTCCATCTTGGGTTTATTGTTTCGCTTTGCAGTTTAGGCCTGCATCGAAGCAAGCCAGGATGTGAACCGATTTTCTCCCGCCGGGCAAAGCCCATAAGCCGCACCAGCTGCTAAAATAGCGTGGACCATGTCCCGGGCGTAGCCCCGGGAGCATGCGAGCAGAAGCGCCCCGGCCCCGGCCCTCTCCCTTGCCAGGGTCACGATCTGGCAGGGAACGTGGGAGAACGGGCCCTGCAGCAAAAAGGGCGTCTGCCGGTTTGGGTCCGTGAAATCCAGGGCGGTAAGTTTCTCAGCGATGGAGAACACTTTCGGACCGAAGAGCGCCAGAAACACGGTGGCCTCGGACACGTCGGTATACCCGGTTTCAGCGGGCAGCTCCGGTGCCCTCCCGTTCCCTAAGAGCCAAACTGCCGCCTGAGTGTGGTTCATGCGATTGACGAGGATCCGGTTTTCAAACCGGCATTCTCCCGGCACCGACGGAACGGAAACTCCACTCGGCGTTTGTTCATCGATACGGCCGTCCTGAAGATCCCATCGGGTTTTGTGGCATAGATCTACCAGCCAAGGCCCCGGCCCCTCATTTTCGAACTCAAGTGCAACGACCCAGTGGTCCCGAACGTCGGTTTTCACCGGTCTGGATTTAAACTGTGCGGGAGACTGCCTTTTCATATCGCCCATGATTATCACCTCATATTTTCATCCGCTGGCCTTCGGGATCGTAAAACGGCATGGAGACGACCCTTGCGTATAACAGCCTGCCGTTGCATTCATCTTCAAAAATATCCAGCCGCGCGCCTATGTCGGAGAGCTGGGATTCCACCAAGGCCATGCCCACGGCTTCGCCGGTTGTAAAGCTCTTTCTGGCCGTGCACACATAGCCCCGGACACGATCATCCACGATGATGGATCCATCTTTTGGCGCCCGGGCATTGTCTTCCATCTGGATCCCCACAAGGGTGAGCCGTCCGGGGTCGGCTTCCGCCTGTCGAAGAGCTACGGCGCCGACGGTCTTTGCCTCGTTTTTGGTGCGGTCCCAGAGAAATCCCAGACCCAGATCAAGCAGGTTGGTCCGCTGTTCCGACTCCTGCCCCAGGATAATGTGGCCCTTCTCCATGCGCAGCACGTTCTGGGCCTCCACGCCGAAGTTTCGGATGCCGAACTCTCTGCCGGCCTCCTCCAGAATGTCCCAGATTGCCGGCATCCACGAGGAGGGAATATGCAGCTCGTAGGACAGCTCGCCCACAAATCCAAGGCGCATGGCCCGAACCGGTATGAGGCCCTTGACTGTGAACTCCCTGTACCCGGCAAAAGGAAACGCGACGTTTGAGACATCGGCGTCCGCCACTTTCTCAAGCACCTTTCGGGCATTGGGTCCGGAGATGTTGACGACGCCCATGGCATCGGTGAGATTCACCAGATGAAAATCCCAACCGTCAAAGCGGGTGTGGTAGCGGATCCACTCCACCGTTACACAGGCTCGGCCGGTGGAGGTCGTGAAGTAGTAATCGTTTTCTCCCGTCTTAACCACCACGCCGTCGTCAATGACACATCCGTCGTCGTTGCACATGGCCGAGTACTTGATGCGCCCTTCCTTGATTTTGCTCATGTCGGATACGTAGACCCGCTGCAGGGCCTTGAGGGCCTCCGGTCCGTGTATGCGGAATTTTCCCAGGGTGGATGCGTCCAGCAGCCCTACATTGTTGCGCACGTTGAGGATATCTTCTCGACAGTCGAAATCGCCGGAGAAGTAGCGCGCCCGCTGCCAGACCCCGATGCGGCGGAAGATTCCGCCGGCTTTGACTTGGGCATCGTGCACGGGGGTGCGTTTGCACATGTCGTGGTTCGTACCGGCATAGGTGGCCAGAAATGTGGGCACCAGGGGCGGCCGAACGGTTGTGGGTTTGGGGGGGGTCGTGGAGGCAGTGTACTGAGCCACGTAGAGGGGGAGGTTATGTCCGGGGATGCCTCCCTGACCCGGTCCGGTGCCCGCGGAGGTAAACCGTTTGATCAGTTCGGGCACATCGAACCCCATATCAATGGCCTGTTTGATGTTCTTGACGGTGGTGTCTTCGTCAAAGCAAATGAAGGTCTTCCGTCCCTTGACCGGTGCCGTCACGAGTTTGCAGCCCCTCTCCGGTCCCGGCAAACCGGACAGTGCCGTTTCAGCCTCCGCCAATGCCGTCTTGTTATTCACACCGTAGGATGCCGCAGCCTGAAGCCCGGCCAACCGTCCCGAGGCCTCGATGGAGAGGGGGTGGTTGCGTCCAGTCATGCGGCCGGCGGCAAACATCTTCTCCGGCAAATCCGTCGGCAGAAAATACCCCGTATGGGAGTCGTATACCAACTTGGCATGGGCCAGAGTCAATGGACCGTTGACCGGTGTAAGGCCGGCGGATGCCACCAGCAAATCGCAGGGAATCATTCGCCTGACCGTCCCTTCCACGGTTGTCAGGGTCACCTTTTTCACCTGTTTGCCGCCATGGACTTTGGCGGCCACCCATCCATTGAGGAGCGGAATCCGACGTTCGACAAGTGCCATCAACAACCGAGGATCTTGACCGTCTTTCCGGATGTCGGCCACACAAGGGATCTTGAGCCCCAGATCGAAGAGATCGACGGCCGCCTCCAGCCCCAGATCGTGGCCCACGCTGAATACTGCCTGTTCCCCCGGCAGCAGTCCGTAAGTGTGGGCCAGGCGATGGGCACAGCCCACCTGCATGACGCCGGGTTTCTCGTTGTGTTCAAACAGCAGCGGCCGCTCGATACATCCGGTGGCCACAACGACACTTACCGCTCGGATCTCGATATAGCGCTCGTCGAATTCATCCTGCTCTTTTCCAACCTGGAAAGCGGTGATCAGGTTGTTGTTGTAGGCACCCACCATGGAGGTGTGGGTGAACACGCGGATGTTATCCTTCTGTCTCACCTGATCCGCAAGTTCCCTGGCCCGTTCGTAGAGTTTTTTGTCGTCGTTGTAAGGTGAAACACGGTAATCGAAGCATCCCCCCAGATGGGGACGAGCTTCCAGCAGAATGATGCGAAGTCCCGATTCGGCCGCCGCCAATGCGGCTCTCATGCCGGCGACACCCCCGCCGATGACGCAGATATCGGCAGTGGGATAGATTTCGTCGAACAGACCCTTCATTTCAAAATCAGGGGACAGAGTCCCGAGCCCGGCGGCCTTGCGCACCTGTTTCATGGCGATGGGCCAGACCGCAGCTGGTTTGTGCATGGTACGGTAGTAAAAACCCGCGGGCATCAGCCAGTCCAGCTTGTCCATGAACCCCATCCAGTCGAACTGGGCCGATCCCTTTACGTTCTGCCCTTTCACCCGCATTCCCTCTTTAAGAGGTGTGTTTTCCGTTCGCACATTGGGGATGCCGTCAACCTGCATGCAGGTGTTGCTGCATTCGCCGTCGAGGCTGTAAAGCCCCCTGGGGCGGTGGTATTTCAGGCTGCGCCCGAAAACCCGGACACCGTTGGCGAAGAGGGCGGTTGCCACCGTATCGCCGGCAAACCCCCAATAGGATTTGCCGCGGTAGGTCAGGGATCGCTTCTCGGATGGATTGATCCGCAGAGTGGGCAAATGGTTCAGCCTGTTCATTTCGGCGCCTCCGGTTCATTCACTTCAAGGTTTCTGACGGTGTCGCGGTGAGTGGTAAACCATGAACCGCACCCGTCCTTGTGGTACCACCATTCTTTCTGGATGCCGGCCACGCATTTGTTCATGTGGACGTAGTCGCACCAGCTTCGCGGGGTCAGCCCTTTCTCTGCCGGTCGCGGCCCCTTGTCTTCTCCTCCGTAGCGGAACTCATACCCGTTGCGTTTGCCGCAGACGGGGCAGGTGAGGGTCAAGGCCATATCAACATCTCCTTATAGGTCCATGAACGGACCTTGTTTTTAGTTGTCCGGCGAGTAGTTCACCAGCGCAGCGGTTTCTCCCATGAGCCGGTGCTGCTCGCAGCGACGCAAATGAAAGGGTTTGAGGATGCCGGGGCAATTGCCTTCGGCCATGAACTCGGCCATGTATTTGCCCACGACCGAACAGGACTTGAAACCGAAATAGCCCCAACCGCAGTCCATGTAGAACCCTTCAACGGGGTCGTTGCCGTCCATGATAGGCGCCATGTCCGGCGTCATATCGGCCAGGCCTCCCCAGATGCGCATGAACTTCACCCCCCTAAGACAAGGTAAAAATTCGGAGAGCGCTTCGGCCTGGTGTTTGATGTAGTAAGCCGTGGTCTGGGTGGTGTAGTTGGGCCAGGGGTCCATGTGGGCCCCGGTGGCAATCTCGCCCTTGAGGGTCTGGTTTGCATAGGCATGGTAAGCGCCGGACGATACCACGTGGTTAAACAACGGCTTCAGGGGCTGGGTCACCATGGCCTGGATAGTCAGGACGCTGATAGGCAGCTTGACGCCAAGCATCCGAAAGATGATGCCTGCCGAATAGCCGCCTGCGGAAACCAGCACCCGCGGGGTATTGATTCTCCCTCCGCTGGTGGAGACCCCAGAAATCTTCCCGTTCTCGGTGTGGATGGCAGTGGCTTCGGTCTGCTGGTGAATGTGCACGCCAAGCTTCGTCGCCCCTTTGGCCAGGCCCCAGACAACGGCATCATGGCGGACGACTCCGCCGGGGGGGTGGTACATGGCTCCGTGGATCGGATATGTCATATCCTCGGAAATGTTCAGCGCCGGCTCCATCTCCTTGGTCTGCTTGGCATCCAGAAGATGGCTTTCCACCCCATGAAACTGCGCAGTGGAGATATTCATACGAGCCGTCTTCATGGCCGCCTCACTATGCAACAGGTTCAGGTTCCCGCAATTGTTGAACATCAGGTTGAAGTCCAGCTCCCGGGTCAAAACCGGCCAGAGGTCCAGAGCTTCTTTGTATAAAGGAACATTGTACTGGGTGCGCTGGTTCGCGCGGACAATGGCAGTGTTTCGGCCAGCGCCGCCGAAACCGATGAAGCGCTTTTCAAGGATGGCGACATCGTTCATGCCGTGCTCCTTGGCCAGATAGTACGCCGTGGCAAGTCCGTGCAGGCCGCCGCCGATAATGACGGCATCGTAGCTGGACTTCATGAAATTGTATTTCCAGATTCTTTTTTTTGCTAAACCCAACATGGGTGTCCCCTGTTCTGAAAAATTGAGTACCATTACGATCCATCTTGATAGGTTTTATTTCATATGACACATTTTCTGTCAACAAATGTTTTTCATTATGTTTTTTGTCTGCTTGGCGTCCAAAAGATGGCTTTCCACCCCATGAAACTGCGCAGTGGAGATGTTCATACGAGCCGTCTTCATGGCCACCTCACTATGCAACAGGTTCAACTTCCCGCAATTGTTGAACATCAGGTTGAAGTCCGGCTCCCGGGCCAAAACCGGCCAGAGGTCCAGAGCTTCTTTTTACAGCGGCACATTCTGCCGGGTCCGCTGGTTCGCGCGGACAATGGCAGTGTTTCGGCCAGCGCCGCTGAAACCGATGAAGCGCTTTTCAAGGATGGCAACATGTTTCATTCCATGGTCTTAGTCCAGGAAATAAGCTGTTGCCAGACCGTGAAGCCTCCCTCCGATGATAACCGCATCATAACTGGATTTCAGATCAGGTTTTTTCCCCCACAGGGGTTTGGACTTTCCAAACATAAATTCCCCCTTTGTAATGGGTAATGCGTTTACATTCAATTCAGGCTGATGAACAGGTAATATCCCCCTGTTTCTAGTGGATCACTTATAGCAAATGAAAGAAAACATGTCAAACAGTATCTTAAAATGAAATAATACATATCAATGAACTACCCCGCAGCTTGCTGCGGGGTATCTTAACTCCAATCAAAAGTTCGAGCTGCTGCCCATGCAATTTCTTTATTCTTTTCCTCGGCCCTGTTTCTGACATTGTTATGAATATACTTGCTCACGTAGCTAATATCTCATAAGGTACTTTACGGAGCAAGCTTCGGGGAATAAATCCCGAAAGAGATTAAAAGAGAAGACAATCATGATATCATGTAAAATTAATGTATTGAAAATTGACTTGAAGTATGTAATATTTATAATCAAAACAATCACAAATTGAGGTGAAAATGCCAGAAAAATTATCACGCTCGGTCATTGAAGATATTGCAGCAAAGCTGGATAAGCTGACGCCAAAGGGGAAGATTCTGGGGAATTTCATCATGCAGAATCCGCGCAGGGCGGTTTTTATGACGACAAAGGAGTTGTCCAAGGCATGCAACGTCAGTGAGGCCACGGTGGTGCGCTTTGTCAGTCGTCTGGGCTATGACGGATATATCGATTTTCTTCAGGCCCTGCGGGACATCGTGGACACGGGGTTGACACTTCCGGATCGCATCGCGCTGCCAGGGCCTGCGAGTCCCGGTGCCGAGCTGCTGCATCGCGTGCTGCTGGAAGAAATGAATAACATCAAACAGATTTATGAAACGGTCGATTTGGAGGTTCTGGCATCTTTTGTTGAACGTCTGGCAGGCAGCCCTTCTGTATATGTCATTGGATCACGGTTGTCATTCACCTTTGCCTATTATCTGGGATGGTCACTGTACAAGGTTCGCAGATCGGTGCATATCTTAAAAGGCAGCGACAGTACGGTCATCGATGAACTGGCGCTTGCCGGAGCAGACAGCTTGGTGGTGATCATTGCCACCTCAAGATACCCCAATGAGCTGATTCGACTGGGAAAGCTGACCCGCAGACTGGGATTGACCTTGTTGGTGGTTGCGGACAGCGCATTGTGTCCGTTGATTCAGTTTGCGCACCAGTCCCTGATCGTACCGTCCAAATCCATTCCCTTTATCGGCCATCCGACAGCCATCTCCTGTATCATCAACTACTTGGTACTGGCTTTGGCCAGGCAGCCGGGTGGAGATCTGAAAAAGCATCAGGAGCGGCTGGAACAGGTTTATCTGGAAAATGATGTGCTCTTTAATCTGCATCACTAAACCCTGAAGGAATTGTAAACAGTCAACCCGGAATGAAACCCATTGCCTTAGCGACTGTGTCGTAATAGGAAAGGCTCGTATGTTCTTTGACATAAAAATATTGGGAATTTGCCAATATATGCAAGTTGACAAATTTTTTGGTGCTGTCAACTCGTCTTCATATCTCATTGGTCACCTTTTGGTAGGTACATGACAATTGAACTGTTACATCACGCTTTAACCTGACCTGAAAGACTGACTAAGGCCATCATTGACGGGAAGGATAAAGATGCCGTCAGTTTCTGCAGAGAGGCCGTCGAAAAAGGCATGACAGCCCGGTCTGTTCTTGAGAGTGGACTCATGCCCGGAATCAGGAAAGTCGGCGAACTGTTCAGCATCGGTGAGTATTACCTGCCGGAACTGCTTATTTCAGGTAAGGCAATGCAGGCGGCAGTGGCCGAACTCGAACCTTTGCTGAATGCGGGAGGCGAAAAATTCCATGCAGGCAAATATCTCATCGGAACAGTCAAAGGAGATATCCATGACATCGGCAAGAAAATCGTCATGATGATGCTGAAATGAAAAGGTCACTTCGGCCGGCATTGGGATAGAGTCCCTCTATATCGACCCGCTGGTCTTTCCGGTGGGAGCTGATTCTAACTATGCACGCGCCACTCTGGATGCAATAGAAGAAATCATGAAACAATTTCAGGGCGTGCATACCGTATGCGGCCTGACCAATGTTTCACACGGACTTCCCAACCGCAAGCTTGTGAATCGCACATTCCTTGCAGAGGCTGTTGCGCGCGGCCTCGATGCGGCAATTCTCAATCCCGCAGACAAGCAGACCCTCGGCGCCCTCCGGGCTGCTTTAATGCTGATGGGAAAGGACGAGTATTGTATGGGATATATAAAGGCTTTCAGAAAAGGCCTGCTTGCGTGATCGCCCCGCATCAATTACATAGGTGCGTTAGCTCAGGACGCGCATCGGGTAATGCTTAACCTGCAGGAGCCTGTTATTTATCCTTGGAAACGCGCCGCCGTTCTTCATCGCGGATCTCTCTTCGGAGCAGTTTGCCGACCTTCGATTTGGGCAGCATGTCCCTGAATTCGATATAAGCGGGAACTTTATAGGAAGCAAGATGTTCGCGGCACCATTTAATAAGATCCGACCCTCCGACACCCCGCGCGCCTTCTTTAAGCACTACGATGGCCTTTATCCGTTCGCCTACCCTCTCATCGGGTACACCCACCACGCAGGCGCCTATAACCGTAGGATGATCCTGAAGAATGGCCTCTACTTCAGATGCCGATATCCGGTAGCCTTTATGCTTTATGAGATCGGC
>JAUYEO010000083.1 GCA_030689795.1 Desulfobacterales bacterium
TGGTTGGATTTGCCGGTCAAATTGAGTGGGATTTGCCGGTCATTTTGAATTGGATTTCGCGGTCATTTTCAGTGGGATTAAGCAGCAAGGGACGTCGCTGAATCGGATGCTGCGCCAGGAACTGGAAAAAATCATTCGGAACGCGAGGCAATACGACATGGCAAAACAAAAAGCCATCGCCACGATGAAGACTGGTTTTCATTCCGGCATGAATCGATATCCTTCCAGGGATGAGCTTCATGAGCGATAGAATTTTTGTGGATACCAATATCCTCGTTTATGCTCACGATTTGAGCGCCGGAGACCGCCACGCCAAAGCCTCAGCCGTCATTGAAAGCCTCTGGGAAGCGGAAACTGGGATTACCAGCACACAGGTCCTTCAGGAATTTTATGTCACCGTAACTCGTAAAATCAGGAATCCATTGACGCCGGCTGAAGCGCGGGAAATTATCCGGAATTACCTTGCCTGGCCCGTACAGAATAATGATCCGGAAACAACGATCAGGGCTTCTGAAATTGAAGAAAAAAACAGTCTCTCTTTTTGGGACGCGCTGATTGTTGCCGCCGCCCTTCGGCTGCAAGCGGATAAAATTATTACGGAAGATCTGAATCACGGGCAGATCATCGAGGGCATTCTGGTTGAAAATCCTTTGATATAATTGGTTTCCATCCGGAAATAGCCCTTTAGTGAGATCTCTGTGTCAATCTGCGGGATTTCTTGTGCGACATACTTTGCGTTTGCATAGATCAAGTTGATGCAATTTCAAGCAAAATTTACCAGACAACATCATAAACAAGAACTTTTCTGTGGATGCCTTTTACCTCTACTGTCCTTTCATTTTTATAGCCAATTTCATCTTTCGCAAGAGCCCATGTGGAATGACTTATGAGGATACCGCCTGGTTCACAAATACTTTCAAGTCGAGATGCAAGATTGACCTGGCCCCCTACGGCGGTATAGGAAAGTCGATCCTCAGTACCGAAGTTGCCCACAGTCGCAATGCCTGTGTTGATTCCAATCCTTATTAACGGACAAAATTCTAACCCACTCTGAAACCATTTCTCTTGCAGTTGCTTCATAGATAGCTGCATTTCAATGGCCATCTTCACGCATCGTAAGGCATGATCCTTTTCATCTGTCACGGCAGGAGCGCCGAAAATAATCATGATTCCGTCTCCAATAAACTTATCAACTGTCCCTCCCCACTTATGAGCAATATTGGTCATCACAGTAAAATACTCATTAAGTATCCTGGAAAGATCCTCAGCTTCCAGATTTTCAGTTGCTGTTGTAAATCCTTGAATATCAGAAAAGAAGATTGTAAGCTTTTTTCTCTCGTTGGCGAAACTGACAGCACTCGAACCATTTAGAATAGAATCAACAAGCTGTGGCGGTAAATATCCTTTCAACTTATCACGTTTAGTTATTTTATCTATCTGTTCCTTCACCTTGTCCTGGAGGCTTTCGTTTAGATAAATAAGTTCCTGCTGAAGGGAGCTGAGTTGCAAAAGATTTTTGACTCTGACCAGAAGCTCTTTGGAGTTAAACGGCTTCGTTAGATAATCATCGGCTCCGTACTCAAGCCCCTCAATTTTATTGGCAAGCTCTGATTTTGCAGTAATCATGATAATTGGAATTCGTTTCAGATTATCATCGGTTTTGATCAGTCTTGTCATCTCATAGCCATTCATGATCGGCATCATAACATCTGTAATGATCAAATCCGGCTGTAATTGATTGGCAAGATTGAGTCCTTCCTGACCATTAACAGCAATGTTGATATTATAGTTATTTTTAAGGAGCATCTTGAGGTAGTTACGCATCTCAAGATTGTCTTCCACAACAAGGATATTAGGCAATCCCTCGAGTTTAGATATACTGGCTTGTGGCTCTGCAGCATCATTTGACTCAGCGGGTATATCTTTTAAACTCCTCATACGAATCAACCAGGAGTCTGAAATCGATTCGTCCAACACCTTATCAACAAAGACAACACCCTGTTTACCTTCAAAATGCTCTTTTCCTTTTGGAATGGTTATATGAAAAATAGTTCCATGATCATGCATGTTCTCTTCTTTACACTTGCTTTCGACGGATATGCAACCACCATGCATTTCTACATACTCTTTTACTAGCGCCAAACCGATACCGGTTCCTTCATGTTTATATGATGAGTTCGAATCCACTTGACAAAACCTGTCAAAAATAGAATCGATTTTGTCATGTGGAATTCCGAAGCCTGTATCTTCTAATTCAAAATAGCAATTTTTATCGTCGTCTTTTATTCTGACTACAATCTGGCCACCTTGTTCAGTAAATTTGAGACAATTTGAAAAAAGGTTCATGACAATTTTTTCAAATTTATTGATGTCTAACCATAGCTCCACAGATTTATTTAAAGATATGAACGAAAGGTTTATATATCTCATTTCACATGCCGAATGTATTGTTCCAATCCAGTTCTTGATCATTTGAACCACTTCAACTGGAGTAATCTTCATGGACATCTGACCGGCTTCAATTTTGGAGAAGTCCAGCATGCTGTTGATTAATTCAAGCAACCGTACAGCATTTCGATGAAGCCCTTTAAAAAAATTATCATCTATAGAACCAGAGAAATCACCATTTAGAATAGATTCGATCGGCGAAATGAGCAAAGTCAGGGGTGTTCTAACCTCATGAGATACATTAGCAAAAAAATTTGATTTTAATTTATCCGCTTCTATCAGTTTCACTTGGGCTTCACTGAGCTCAACTGTTCGTTTCTGAACCATTTCTTCAAGATGGTCTGCGTATTCCTTTATCTTCTCACAGGCCTTGTTTTTTTCATCGATTTCTATTCTTAAAGTATCATTAACTTTAAAAAACTCCTCTAAAAGCTTATTTCTACCAAAGAACAGACACTTCAAACCATTTAATTTCCTCGTGACCGCCAGTTCCTGGCAGGAGTAATGTATGAGAAAATAAGGCCCCCCCATAATGATGCCTGCTTCACATACGGGTTCGCCCCGAACATTAATCGTCTTCAAAATCAGGGTGCCGGGAATCTCTCCTTCATCGACCGGCCCTGTAATATCAGCATACTGCCCAAGATAAATCTTTTGCCCATGCAACTCTGATGGGATCAAAATGACTTTCCTTCCTATCTTTTCAACATGGCCCGAGTTGGGGTTAGTAATATAAAGGAGGTTTCCATCAAAGTGGGGTTTGAGATCCAGATGTTTAAAAAAAATCCCGCTAAATAATTTTACGGGATCATACTGAACAATGGGTTGAACTACATTACCCGCTGGGAGTTTATCCCACGGTTTATAAATATGACGAGGATAATTGGTTGGTATTGCTTCAAATAAGCCTAGAATATGAGGGTCGCTGCAGTAGTCATCACATGGATCAATGTGTGGATGAAATTTGTACCTGATCGTTGCTTTGACCTCTTGGCTTATTACATCAAAATGGGGGGAGAGACAATTTCAAAAATTTTAGTATCATTCCAGTCTGGTATCACTCTGGGTAGGAAATTGATAGCTGCCATCGGTCCGCTAAAAGAATGTGCAATTTGCCGCCAATTGTCGATAGACTTGTACTTTACCGCGGAACGCCCACAGTTTCTGAACGTATTTGGATCTCTTGTCACTTCTTTAGTTTTCAAATAGCATTGTACGTAGGTTTCAAGTGGGCTCCACTGTGTCGAATTGGTATAGTAACTTAGTGCCTTCTGGTATTTTTCCGGAAACGGCAACTTAAGCATTTCGAAGATGTTTATATCTTCTTCTTTCAAACCATTTTCCTCGGCATATCCCTTGAGGAAATTCCACATGACAATCATATTTTTGTGATTGACGTTATTGATCATTGCCATAAAGCAGATCCCCCAACGTATGATTGATGCAATTGTTGCATAGCCATCGATAACTGTTCAGGGTAAATATGGTGTGTCAGTTTTTTATAATGAATTGCTGATTCTCTATATGTAAAATGAAATTAGTCGTCAATACAAAATGTTGGAATTAATTTCAGGGAGATGCCTTTTGTTCCGTGGATGCTGATCGGGAATACAAAGTCTTTTGAATATTTTCAGAGAGGGCATATGCAGACGCTTATGGTTATAATGATAACGCTCGAATCCATCATACCTTCACTCCGGACAGCTTCCCGAACGGATTGTTGAACGGAACATTTTTCGATCTTTCAAATTTTGCCGGTTTCGGAACAGGTTTTTTCTCATCTCTCTTTTCAGGTTTTGCTTTCCTGCCCGGATTTGTTTTCATCGAAAGAGAAATTCTTTTTCTGTCAACATCAACGTCAATGACCGTAACCGTAACCTTCTGATGCACCTTCACAAGCTCCCCCGGATCCCTGATATACCTGTCCGACAGTTCGCTCACATGCACAAGGCCGTCCTGATGAACCCCCACATCCACAAATGCTCCGAACGCAGTCACATTCGTCACAATGCCGGGCAGCTTCATACCGGCTCTCAAATCCTCTATCTTTTCAACACCGCTTTCAAAGGCAAACTCTTCGAAGTCCTCTCTCGGATCACGCCCCGGTTTTGCGAGTTCTTCCATTATATCCCTTAATGTCGGAATTCCTGTGCTCTCCGTGACATATCTGGAAATGTCTATACTGCTTCTCTTTGCAGGATCCTTTATCAGGTCTTCAACGTTGCATGAAAGATCTTCCGCCATTTTATCAACAATGTGATAGCTCTCAGGATGGACCGCGCTTCCGTCAAGCGGATTTTTCGCATCCCTTATCCTTAAGAAACCGGCTGACTGTTCAAAAGCCTTCGGCCCAAGACGTGGAATCTTTTTAAGCTCTTTCCTTGAACCAAAAGGCCCGTTTTCATCTCTGCACGCTACAATGTTTTTTGCAAGCTGTGGACCAAGGCCGGAAACATAGGTGAGAAGCTGTACGCTTGCCCTGTTCACATCAACACCCACCCCATTCACACAGCTCATTACAACATCATCAAGAGACTGCTTCAATGCGGCCTGATCGACATCATGCTGATACTGACCCACGCCGACCGATTTAGGGTCTATTTTGACAAGCTCGGAAAGGGGATCCATGAGCCTTCTTCCTATCGAAACAGAACCTCTTACAGTCAGATCAAGATCGGGAAACTCATCCCTCGCTATTTCCGAGGCCGAATAAATCGACGCTCCGCTCTCATTGACCATTATAACCGGAATTTTTCGCGAAAAACCGATGCTTTTGACAAAAGCCTCGGTTTCCCTTCCCGCCGTCCCGTTTCCGACCGCTATCGCCTCAATTTCAAAACGTTCACAAAGATCCTTCATTTTTGAGACAGCTTCCTGCGCACCTTTTTCAGAAAAATGAGGGTATATCGTATCATGGCAAAGGAGCTTCCCCTGACGGTCAAGGCAAACTATCTTGCATCCTGTTCTGAACCCCGGGTCAATTCCCATCACCCGCTTTGCTCCGAGAGGAGGAGATAACAGCAGGTTGCGGAGATTGTCGGCAAAAACTCTTATTGCTTCCGAATCGGCTCTCTCTTTCGTCATAAGCCTTGCTTCCGTTTCCATCGAGCGTGAAAGGAGCCTTTTATAGCTGTCATGCACGGCAATCCTGACCTGGCTTGAGTCGTCTCCCGATCCTTTTACAAACAGCCCTTCAAGCATATTAACGGCATCTTCTTCAGAAGGAGCAATGGTGAGGTTGAGAAGCTCTTCCTTCTCCCCTCTCCGCATGGCAAGAATCCTGTGAGAGGGCGCGGATGGCGCCGACTCCTGCCAGTCAAAATAATCCCTGTATTTTGAGCCTTCCTCCTCCTTGCCGGTTGCAACCCTGCATATGAACATCCCCTTTGCGGCAAAGAGATTTCTCAAAGCCGCGCGCGCATTCTGGTCTTCACTTACCATTTCGGCGATTATATCCCTCGCCCCGGAAAGCGCCTCTTCAGTGTTTTCTACTCCCTTTTCGGGGTCGACAAACTGTTCCGCTTCTTTACCCGGATCGGCGCCTTCCTGTTTAAAGAGAAGAAGCGCGAGAGGTTCAAGGCCTTTTTCCCTCGCGATGGTCGCTTTTGTCCGCCTTTTCGGCCTGAACGGGAGATAAATATCCTCAAGAACA
The DNA here is from genome assembly GCA_030689795.1 of Desulfobacterales bacterium. Taxonomy (GTDB): domain Bacteria; phylum Desulfobacterota; class Desulfobacteria; order Desulfobacterales; family RPRI01; genus RPRI01. The sequence continues at coordinate 6,101 of JAUYEO010000083.1, forward strand.
GCAAGAGTGGAAGCAGCCATGACCTTTTCACGAAGCTCGTCCGTAAGATGGCCGTTCTGCTCCAGTGATTTTAAAACCGCTTCCCTGCGGCTGTCCAGCTCTTCAAGCCGGGTAAGCCTGTCTCTTATTGCCATAATCACAACCTCATCAAGGCTTCCGGTAACCTCCTTCCTGTACCGGGCAATAAAAGGTATTGTTGCGCCCTCTTCAAGAAGTTCCGAAACAGATCTTACCTGTGATATATTTAAATTCAGTTCATCAGTTATGTTCGATATGTGTGTTTCGTTCATTTATCCCCGTTTGTTTATCAGTTGCCAGTGGTCAGTGGTTTTTCGTTCTTCGATTGATGTTTTTTAATTTTTTTCTGCCCCCTGACACCTGATCCCTGGCCTCTTCTTTGTTTTTTGCCGTTCGATGTCCGATCTCCGATATTCTATGTCCGATGTACCCGTGTAACGGGCCCGATATTCGATGTCAGGATTTTGTATTTTTTCAGAAAATCAACGGGATTGTATGAAAGTTTGGCCTTTCTTAAGCCTTCATCGTCAAGGTCCTGCTCTCTGTTTACCGTTTTATATCCCGCCCCGTTATGTTCAAGAAACATCCGGTTTATTGCCTGGTAAGCTCCCTTGTAATCCTGGTTTCCCTTCTCAAAATGAATCAGGAGGGTATCATCCGACAGCTTCTCCGCAACAGTATATGCCGCAATTTTACCATCCACCATAACGGCTCCGCCTTTCAGGCCCGGAAGTTTATGCCATGCTTTGAGTACCTTTTCTATAACCCGGTTTTCGGAAGAAAGGGTTTCGGATGCTTCACAATCCCGCCACGCGCACCAGTCATCCTGCATGGCAAGAGCCTTATCAACCATATCGTGGTCTAAAGGGATATAATCGTATTTGTACGTTTTCAAGAACTGTGAAAGAAGATTTTTCTTTTTATGAAAGCGGTTTCCTTTCAATTCGACAAGCTCTTCAACCGAATAAAGATAGTCCCAGTGCCCCCTTGCCTCTTCGATTGCCATTGTGCTGTGCCCGCAATTCTTCCAGATCGACATCAGCTCTTCCGGAATCCTTATAAACACGACGGGGCCGGAAAATTTCGACCCGAGAATTCTTTTCCAGTCCGTATCTTTCCACAGCCCGACAGGAGCCCAGAAAACGGTTTCCGGTTTTGTCTGTTTTATCCACACAAGGTTTTCATCCCATGCCCACATGAGGCCATATTCATCAGCCCACCCCCAGAGGTTCACAAAACTGTAATCTGATGTCTTCTGTGTGCATCCCCGGAAAAGTTCCAGGTAATCCTGCTGCCTGTCAATTGTGATCGGTTCAAATAGCATATTCGTTGTCCATCGGTTGTCAGTTGCCAGTTGTCAGCAATCAGTTTTGTTCGAACTTCGTACTTCGTACTTCGAATATTGTCTCTGGTCTCTGGTTGCTGGTCTCTGGTTTAACCAGAAACTTTAAACCAGAAACCATAAACCAATTCATACATCTTCCCAACCTCTCAACTTCCCATCTTCTTTCGCCTCTCGGCTCACGCCTTCCGCCTCACCTGACCAGAATAATCCTTAAATCCATGACATTCGTATTTGTCGGCCCCGTAATAAAAAGGTCTCCAAGCTTCCTGAAAAAATTATATGAATCATTATCGGAAAGATATTGAAGCGGGTCTATTCCAATGACCGAGGCTCTCCCTAAAGTGGTCGAATCCGCAAAAGCCCCGGCCGCATCAGTCGGCCCGTCTGTTCCATCGGTTCCACCGCTCAGAACAACCGTATTTTCAAGTCCTGCAATCTCAAGGGCTGCGGCAAGGACAAATTCCTGGTTCCTTCCTCCCAGTCCTTTTCCTGTAACATTCACGGTAGTCTCTCCTCCTGAAATGATACATGCGGGTTTTGGAACAGGAAGGCCTGTTTTTACAATCTCTTTTGCTATTGCGCAGTGAAAATGAGCAGCCTCTTTCGTGTCTCCCTCTATCATGGATGAGAGCACAACGGTATTATATTTCAAACTTTCAGCCTTCTGTTTTGCGGACTTTGTGGCCTCGATATTACTTCCGACAAGAAGATTACGGGTCTTTTCAAAAACCATATCTCCTGCTTTCGGTGTTTCAGGGATCTTACCCTTTGCCCCGCCGGTCAAATATTTTACTACTTTTCCGGGCAGTTTCCTGCTTAAATTATATTTTTTGATTATTCCAAGGCAATCCTTATAGGTGCTCGAATCAAAAACCGTCGGGCCGGATGCTATGACATCAAGATCATCCCCGACGACATCTGAGAGAATCAGGGTAACAAGTGTTGCGGGAAAGGCTGCTTTTGCAAGCCCTCCGCCCTTTACAAGAGAAGTGTGTTTCCGGATAGTGTTGATTTCATGAATGGTTGCCCCGCAGGAGATAAGCTCTTTTATTGTATTCTGCTTGTCTCTCAGGGTCAACCCGGGCGCCGGAAATGGAAGAAGCGCGGAGCCGCCACCTGAAATAAGACAGATGACAAGGTCGTCTCTGCCTGCCTTCTTCGCCAGATCCAGCATCTTCGCTGCGCCGGCGCGCCCGTTTTCATCGGGAACGGGATGGCCAGCCTCAACAAGCTTCACGTGTTTCAGGGAAGCAACATGGCCATACTTGACATTGACCATGCCTTCGGTGATTCGCTCCCCGAGAAGATCCTCAATGGCGGAAGACATGGGGGCGCCTGCTTTTCCCGCCCCGATTACAAATACATTGCCAAACTTGCCAAGATTATATTTCAAGCCACCGATCACCAGATAATTTTTTCTCCGGCGACAAAACCGCTTCACAGCGGCTTCAGGTTCAACTGCGGAAAGTCCTGCGTAAAAAATTCCGGAAGCGTGTTTGCGAAGCGTTTGCACTATTTTTTACTCCTGTTCAGCCGGGTAATGGCGTCTTTAAATGAAATATATTCACCGTCATTGCTGTAGCTTTTATACGGAGTTATTGACGGTTTCTTATTTACAAGCCTTGATATACCTTCCCGGAAAGTAAAAAATTTGTTTTCATCCTGCTGCGGCAATAAAGTATCCGGCACGGAAGATGTCGTTTCCTTATCAACAGCTTCGAACCTGTAGCCGTCTTTTTCAGGAATTACCCTCACCTTGATATTTATTTTCCCGCTTTCAGGTTGTCCGGCAATCCGGTTCACTGCTTCTTTGTTCAGTTTATCAAGCTCATCCACCCTCTTTTCAACCATCTCCCTGTTCCCGGCCCATAAGAATGATGATGCTGTTATTACAAAGAAAAAACCTATAATGCATGTCATAGCTTTTTTCATAGTACCTCCTTTCTTTTGCCTGATTTATACCATTCCCATTTTCCCCGGTCAATCACCTATATGTCAAGTTAAGCCGATACAGCAATTCCCGGTGAACCGAAACAGCGAGCGCATTTTCTGCTGCTTGCAGCGGAGTTAGCGAGCGAATTAAAAACAGACACTATTCTCTACGATTGATGTTTTTCATAAAAAGTCTAAATTTTACCACGAAGGCCACGAAGAGCACGAAGAAAGAAATAGAATATATAATGTTTTCAATTTCGTGTACTTCGTGTTCTTCGTGGTTTTATAATTATTACGCTTTTACGACTTTTTACGATATCGTCAATATAGGTATTGCATTAACAAAATAAAAAATGATACCTGAAATCAGAAACTGCCGCTCTCTCTTTTAAAAACCCATATTATAAGGTAGCTGATGGAGATAATCGTAACAAACAACCTGAGACTTTCCGGAATTCCAACTCAGTTATATCAAATACTTACGGAAAGGCTTACACTATCAAACCCCAAATGGGTGGAAAATGAGAGAATGGGGCGCTGGAACAGGGGAACCCCCAGGATTCTGCGTTTATACGACAGAATAAGAGGGGGCGGGCTATGGATTCCGAGAGGTTTTATGCGTCAGCTCATATTCCTCTGTAAACACCACGGAGTAGAATATAAAATAACAGACAAAAGGCGCTTGCTTCCTCCGGTTGATTTTAAATTCAACGGCTCATTGAAGCCATTCCAGGATCAGGCGGTCAAAGTCATGCTTTCCAAAGACTTCGGCACATTGAGCGCACCGACCGGAAGCGGCAAGACCGTCATGGCGCTTTATATCATAGCGCAGCGGATGCAGCCTGCCTTGATAATAGTCCATACAAAAGAGCTTGCCTCCCAGTGGATCGAGAGGATTGAAACATTTCTTGGAATTCCGAAAGAAGAGATAGGAACAATAGGCTCGGGCAAAAAAATAACCGGCGACAAAATAACCGTAGCCCTTGTTCAGTCCATTTACAAGTGCGTTGAAGAAGTATCTTTAAGTACCGGTTTCCTCCTGGTGGACGAATGCCACAGGACGCCCAGCAGAACATTCACCGATGCAGTCACCGGTTTTGATTCGAAATATATGCTTGGATTGTCGGCGACACCCTGGCGCAGGGATAACCTGTCAAAGCTTATTTTCTGGCACCTTGGAGATGTCCGGCATGAAGTAGAAAAAGCCGGGCTGATCGAAACGGGAGATATAGTGCCTGCGGAAGTTGTTGTAAGGGAAACGGATTTCAGTCCATTTTTTGATCCCGTCAACGAATACAGCAGGATGCTCTCGGAGCTTACCTCAAATGACGGCAGGAATCATCTTATAGCATCTGATATTGCAAATGAAGTGAAAAATGGAACAGGAAGCTGCTGCCTGGTTCTGACGGACAGGAAAAAACACTGCGAGACACTCAGGGCGCTTCTCAAATTCAGGCATAAAATATCATCTGAACTGCTCACCGGAGACGTGCCGGATGCCGACAGAAAAGAGGTCCTTGACCGCCTTAACAACGGAGAAATAAAAGTCCTTGTGGCCACAGGCCAGCTCGTCGGGGAAGGATTCGACTGCAAAAACCTCTCTACCCTTTTTATAGTCACACCCATAAAGTTCAGCGGGAGGGTGCTTCAGTATTTAGGAAGGGTCTTAAGGCCTGCTCCCGGCAAAAATAAAGCCGTTGTTTATGATTACGTTGATGTGAAAGTTGATATCTTGAAAGCGTCAGCCGCATCAAGGCAGAAAGTCTATGCCTTGTGGAAAGTTTAAGGTTCACCATTTACTTTCTATTCCTATTTCGTATCCATCCGCAAACATTGTTTGGACACATGCTTGTTTCCAATCCGGAAATCGGCAATTTTGGGCAAGTTCAAGGAAATCAAGGGATTGCGCGGAGGCATACGTAATGTATGCCGCACAAGTAATCCCGCAGATTGACACCGAGATCGCACAAAAGGGCCATTTCCGGATGGAAACTATTTCGGCCTTACCGTACTGCCTTCCCTTATTGAGTCTCCCGAGACTATTGAAGCTTCCGCACTGTCGTCGAAAACTCCGGTAATTTTAACTTCTCCGGTTTTAGCCCCTGGAACAAGGAATCTCTGTCCATGCATTCCGACAATCAAACTGTTTCCGAAAACCTCAAATGCCTTACCCGTGGCAACACCCATATTACTTCCGGAAGATATGGCGATTTTATCCCCTGAAACCGAAGAGACATATCCTTTCCAGGACTCTCTCCTCATTATTTCGCATACCTTTTTCCCCGCTTCTCCGGCGATGTGCCCGAAAGCCTCTTTTAAAAAAGCAGACTCAATTTTCCCGGATTTTATGGATTCCATCTCGATCTCATCCGAATATTTTTTGTATGTAAAGCTTTCAGCAAGTAGCTTTGTGCCGGTTTCAACGTCAAGAACATCGACATGAACGGTCAGGCTTACCGCAGGATAGGAATCTTTCCACAGCAGAATGCCCCGCGATTCATCGCTGGTTTTTATATCGGTTATGGAACCGGTCATTATTGCAGTCAGCCCCAGTTTCCTCCCCGTTTCACAAAGTTTAAAACTATCTATGCCGCCGGATGAGAGCCTTGGAAGTTTTTCAAAATCTGAAGGGTAATTTTCGTCGTCATCCTTCATGATAATAAGGCCGGAACAGTTTCTCTGCAAAGCTCCTGCAAGATGGTTCCGGAGAGTTTCCTGAAAGTCAACCAAGGTATAAACCGTCCTGTTCTCAAAAACTGCCATTCCCATGCTCTTTCTCAGGCTTCCCGGAGCAACTTTCCCTCCCGAAGCAGTTTTCAGTTTCGCTTTTTCTATTACTGCCGGCGCATAAACAACATTCACAGGAGCAACAGGCGGAAGCTTATCGGCCTTTGCCTGAACAACTGGCGCTTTTTCCTCTTTTAACACAACTCTCTCTTTTTCTTTTTTTACAGCCTCCTCTTTTGCCGGTGTTTTCTCTTTCGGGTACAGGATGGCATTCACCTTCTTGTTTTTATCGCCTTCAACCTTAACCCGGCCGTCATTTCTGTAGATGGTTATTCTGGAGCCTGTGACTGAATTCTTCTGATCAAAAACCTTCGAATTCTCTCCGGTTAAAACCACGATCATTGTTTTTGTATCGTATTCCGCCTGCTGTGCAAGCCCCATACCCTCTTCCGATTTTATTTCAACATTTCCGGTTGCAACAATCTTTTCAATCGATTCTGTAGTTCCTGGGGCTGCCTTACTTTCCGCGCTATCTTTATAATATATTTTCAGCCTGTCCGATTTGATGATAAAGTCACCCTGGGTTGCCTTCACATTCCCTATGAACTCGGCAAATTTGGCATCACTGTCCGAACTTAAGCTGTCTGCCGTAACATGAATTATTTCCTTCACCTTATCTTTAGAAGGATTCATTTCCTGTGTAAAAGCAAAAGATGAAAAGAAAAATATTATAAAAAAAGAGAGTGTCAAAGAATACCGGGTTGGGAATGTAAATTCGGGCAGCCTGATGTAACAGTCCATTGATATTTCCTTAGGGCAAATATTTTCAATATGAAAATAATGCGATCTTTCATAATCTTATTAATCTGTTAAATCAAATATAAATTTATCTTATCACAATCCTGAACAAGCTTCTAACAATTTTATCGCCTGGTCGAAAAATTAGCTTTATTTAAACAAGTGGAACCATTATCCGAGTTTGTATTCATATTGAAATCGATAAAAATGATCAACCTGCAAATAAGAGCAGGGATAAAGATAACATCCTGCTATACGTATAGCTTCCTGTACTACACAAATCTTCAGCCTCGATTAATATGCAGGACTTCATCCGGCAATCCTGATAATGAATGGAAGTCGGCGTGTAAAATATAAAATTATTCCCCAAAGGTCGGTTAAATGCATTAATTTCCGTGCAGCACGTCCATCCATCTTATTGCTTCCGTGTCGGTGATTTTTCCCAAGTACATCTGCGTGGTTTTAATATCCCGGTGCCTGAGAAGGACCTTTGATACCACTTCCAGAGGGATGCCGTTACGGCTGGCATAGGTAGCCGAATATCGACGCAGATCATGGGGCCGAATTTGGAGTCCGATCTTTTCGCCAAGCTTCCTAACCATAGATAACGCGGAAGAATAGCATATCAGGAAAATCCTGCTCTCAGGATCATGCTGACAGCCACGGACATATTCAGACAGCCGCTTTGCGATTGATTCCGTCATAAAGGCAACTTCTATATCCTTTCCAGATTTAGGTTGCCGAATAATCAGCTTCCGGTCAGTGATATCCGTCACCCTGAGATTCAATACCTCGCCTATTCTCATGCCGCATCTTGCCTGAAGTTCCAAAATCAGCCTGTCCCTGATCTTTTTGCTCCGATAAATGATTTCATCAACGCTTTCTTTGCTGATAATATCTTTCTGCTTCATCCTTGGACTTTTGAAAGCCTTGATCATGATCGAATCTTGGCAAGGATTCTTAATGGAATGTCTTTTTTCATTGATCAGGAAATTGAAGAATGCTTTCAACTGGGCATATCGCAATCTCCTGGTTGACTTGGCCGCATGCTCCGTTAAAGCTTCCAGAAACTGGTAGATGTGATCAGGGGTGATGGCCTCCACATGACTATCTGTAAAATGATTATCGAGATGTTCAAGAAGGTAACGGTAGCTGTCCTTGGTTCTTTTCCTGTGGATATTTTTCTGTGAGATTTGAAAAATGTGAATTGCGTCTCTTACTGTCATTGCCTGCCTCCTTTTTTTATAGACCTCTGGGGAAGCACAAATTATACAGGATCATTAAAGGCAGGTATTCGGATTTTTGTTGTTGACTGTTATCCACAATCAGACAGGGTTAGGAAAAGCTACTGATTTTAAATGGTATTATTGATAGATATATTTCTTTCATTATTCTCGGAAATAATGTATTATGATTCTTTAATAGCGATCTATATGGGGGTTAACAATGGATTATAATATCGAATATGAACGTGAAGAAGATGGCCGTTGGATTGCCGAAGTAGCTGAGTTGCATGGAGTTATGGCGTACGGAGCAACTGCCGATGAAGCAATGACAAAAGTTGAGGCTCTTGCTTTACGTGTTCTGGCAGAACGCCTTGAAATGGCAGAGTGTGGTCCGATGCCAATCAGCATTGCATTTGCGGCCGTATGACCCAGTGGCGATCTGTCAAAGCCAAAAAGTTACTTTCGGCTC
>JAUYEO010000091.1 GCA_030689795.1 Desulfobacterales bacterium
AACCAAGAACTGACTATTCTTCAAAGATGCTATTTTACAGTTTTCGCCTGTGTGTTCGACCAATCGCTGCGCTGTTTCTTTTACCATATCCGCAGAAAATCCTTCCAGAATCTTATTCGACGATATCCCTTCCAATAGAAATAAATTGTCGTGAGGCCCCTGAATTTTCATTATATTGAATTTGGGGAAGCGCATTCGTCGCAGAACTTTCAAGTCGGGTAAATTCCATTGGACTATTACCGGGTTATCGCGAAGAGCACAGTAAAATGAATTATTATCTTGAGCAAATGAGATTGAGGTTGGCTTCTGTTTGTAGTTACCGACGGTCTCGGAGCTGCGCATGGTGAAAGAAATTTTTTTGCCATCTGTATTTGACAGTTCCCAACACTCAATATTCTTACCTCGGAGAAAGATCAGCCACTTATCGTCAGGACTTAACCCCAAAAAAGAAGCCGAATCCTTTCCCTCGATTGACCAAAGCACATCACCTGTTGCAAAATCAAATACACCAATCTTGCGATCTCCGGTAAAAATAAAGTATCTTCCTTTCGATGTAGGTGCTCGTGGGAAAAGAGGGAGAACTTCTTCCCGAAGAAGATCCCCTGTGTGAGTATCCCACAACTTAACCCACCGTTTTGGTAATTGGGCAGAAACGATAAATATACGACCATTGGGACTAAGGAAAAAGTCATAGATGCTTGAGCTACGCTGCAATTTATCGTCTGAGGAGGTTTGTATGCGACTGAGGAGTTGTCCGCTTATGAGATCATAGATCTCTGTAAAACCGTTTTTAAATGTGACAGCTACGACGGTTGTTGATTTCCGGAATGAATTAACCGATATTTTCTGATTATTTTGACCAGTAGGGATGAATTTCAGATTTGATGAACCGAGCCCGATAGCGTAATCGGGCCCGGCGCTTTTTTTAAAAACGGATATCCTCTGTTTGTTTTGATTCCAGTTGTTTTTTCAGGGGCAGATATTGCTCGTTGATTTGTTGAACACTCAAGAGCAGGATGCTGACCAGCAATTGACTGAGTCTATCTACGATTTCATCCAGGTTTCTTTCATGTATCCATTTTTCGTGGCAAGTCATTACAGCATTCTCCTTTGATTGTGATTTATTAAAAGACTTCCGTAGCGGCCAGCCTGACATGTTCGGCATTGACCATGGCGTTTTGTTCGGCGGCCGCAGCGATCAGCGAACCTCTTGCCAGATGGTTTGCCTTTCGCAGCAGCCCTCCGGAGCCCTGCTGGATGGCAGTCAGGGCGGTTTGATCAAACAGGTTGTGTTTGACGCCGGCAATCGACAGATGGTGCGCAAGGTAAGCGTGCATCCCTTCAAGATCGGTTGCCTGAAGGTGGCTGCGCGCTACAATCCGGGATGCCAGCGGTTGCGAAGATCGGTAGGTGAGCTTGTCTATCAGACTGTTTTGGCCGGATAGGATCATCGGCAGATACGGTTTGGAGTCTTTTTCGAACTGGCAGAGGGTGTGCAGTTCGGCAAAGACTTCCATGCGTATTAAAGAGGCTTCATCGACCATGAGCACTACCTTCATTTTTTTCTCCAGGACAAGATCTGTGATCTCTTTTTTGATCAATCGCAGCATAATGATTTTCGAGTTGCTGCTGCGATAGATATCCAGTTCATTTAACATTTGCCGGTAAAGCTCCATGATGGAACCCGATGAGGCAATGACGTAGATGCTGCGGTACTCGGATGGGTGCAGACTGCCTTGAGCGTATCGGATGGCCGTTGATTTTCCGCTGCCGACCTCTCCGGTGATAAGCCCGACTGCCCCTAACCTGAGCACATAATCGAAGCGGTTTTTAACATCGATAAGCTGATCGGTTTTAAGAATATCCCTTGTGGCGATATCGGCGCCGAACGGTTCTTTGCTGAGTCCAAAAAATGTGCGGTAATTTTCATTCATGATCACCTCCTTTCTGTGACAACAGCTTTCCGCCCTGATATTTGATAAAATCGTTGTTTTGGATTTGAGGATTGTTGTTTTTGTCTCTTTTGACCCGGTAATTGACATTAAGATCGACCGTACGGATCATCCCGAAGCTTTTATCCTGATATTTGATCTCCACTTTTTCCGGTTCGCTCCCGTGGTAAAGCAGCTCGACCCGTTTTCCGATCAGCGCCACAGGAGCTTCATACAGCCGGCCGTCAAGGGTGATGGAACGATCCTGTGAGACGGTCCTGCGAGCCACTTTGCGAAAGTAATCTTTCAGGTTGACCGGAGCGCTTCGCAGGCAGTGCATCTTGCCGGTGAAGCGCTCAAAGGGGGTTTGTCCTGTGGCGCTGTGGATCCTTTTATGGTAGCTTTCGGTTATCCAACGGGTCAGACTGTCATTGAGCTCAACCAGACCGGTGCCCTTAAACAGCGGAAGAAAACTGCTGCGAACCGTTTTAAACCACCGCTCAATTTTACCTTTTCCCTGCGGCGTATAGGGCTTGGCGTGGATCAGGCTGATAGCTAATGAAGCGCTGATGTATTCAAGATGATGGCTTCTAAATGCCGCGCCGTTATCCACATACAGCTTTCGGGGAAGCCCGCGGGTGGCAATCGCATTTTCAAAGGCATCAAGATACGCGGCCAGGTTTTCTGTCAGGTAAAAATGGGCATAAACAATCAGGCGGCTGTGATCGTCAATGATGGCAATCAGATAGGTTTTTCTCAGCTTGCTGTCTGCATCGACTTTAGGGCCGTGCATCACGTCGCTTTGCCATAGATCATTGGGAAGCTCGGCTTCAAACTTGCGCCGATCCACAGGGTTTTGTATCTGCGGGTTCATCAGGTTTTGCTCATGCAAAAACCGATAAACCGTCGAGTTGTTCAGCACAATGCCCGGGGCCGCTCGCTTTTGCCGGTTCATTTGTTCGATCAGCTGCGGCACGGTCAGTACCGGCATATCTGCTCTCAATCTGATCAGCGCAAGACACGTCTCTTCATCCATGGCCCTGGCTTTGCCCTGATCGGATCTGTCTTTGGGATACAAAGACTTTAAATCGCCGCGGCTGTCTGTATAAAAACGACACCATCGCAGGATCGTGCCCATGCTGATCCGGGTTTTTCCTGAAAAAGGGATCTGCCATTTGCGGGCGCACTTATCGTGCAGAAACAGCCTTTTTTCTCTTCGGCTCATCTGAGCGCCTGTGACAAAGTCGCTGATAACGCCAAAACGAAACACCGCTACCTGTATTTTTTCATCTTCTGTCATTTTTTCTCCTTTTCTTGAGGTTTTAGATGCCTTATTCCAAAAAGAAGGCTTACAAAATGACACTCTTCAGTGGGGTGGATAAAAAATGAAGTTCTCGGCAGATTAAATGGCGCGGCTTACCGGGATTTGCCCTTGTTGCAAAAGATAATCAAAACCGGCAACGACCCCTTTGCGCCAGATGTCGGTCAGGTAAGCGGTAATCCTTTTTTTCAAGGCGTTGAACCAATGACACTGCCGGCAGCGATCAATGCCGGTTAACCATCGATTGGTTGCTGATTTGCACAAGATGCTCGCTCGGATAATATCAACAGACGCCTGAAAACGCTTAAAATAGCCCTGTGGCCGCAAGCGGATGACACATCCACAATCCGGACAGCGATACAGCTTGAGCAGCAGCGGCTGGCTGTAGCCATCAAAAATGGCTTCGGCAAAACCATGCCCCCAGACTGTGGCGCTGCGGCATTGCGGACAAACGGCCGGCCTGGACCATGCATATTTTCGGCCTTGAACAAAAAGAGTCTTGAGTATGACAGGAATAAAGAGTACCATAGCATCACTTTCTCGGATCAATACCTGATCCGCGGGTTGGAAAAGGGCGGTGTGTCGGGCAAAACACTGGCCGCCCTTTTCTCATAAAAAAAGCCTCTCGATGAGAGGCTCATTTAATCCGATAATATTCTGTTTCTGTCAACGCAACTTAAAAATTAAGCTCGGCTTTCTTCTTCTTTAAACCGGCAACCTACAGCGTCCTGCCGGACGCATTACATATACGCATAAATTTGTTATCAGGGGACTGTTAGCCCAATTAAATAATAACATCAAATTTCGGTATCAATGAAAATGACAATACAAGACCTTGTAATTAAATATCACACCAATAGAACCAGTTATCTGAAGGCGGCTTACAATGAAACGCAACTCAGGGCAGATTTTCTCGATCCATTTTTTGAGCTTTTGGGATGGGATATTAAAAACAATTCGGGCAAGCCAACAAATGAAAGAGAGGTTTTGTTGGAAGAAGCTCTAAAGGCGAAAGCTGCTGAAAATTCAAAAAAACCGGACTACACTTTCAGACTATTTTCAGAGCGGAAATTTTTTCTTGAAGCGAAAAAACCAAGTGTTTCCATTGAATCAAATGACAATGCCAAGCAAGTAA
>JAUYEO010000094.1 GCA_030689795.1 Desulfobacterales bacterium
GGGCGTTAGCCCGAGTTCTTGTGATTTAGCGAAGTGACTTAAAAATCCCCAAAAAGCTCATTAAGTGAGCATATTTCGACTTTTTACGAGTTCATCAACGCTCTCATATTGATAAAGACAGTTTTGACTTGACCGGGCGGCGTTTGGTGTTATTTATGATCATATGAAATTCATCAAAAAAATTTTATTCTGGTCATCATTTTGCGCTGGATTATTAATAATCCTCTTATTGACTCTCTACCTTTTACTTCCAAAATTTATAAACGAAGAATATCTTAAAGCCGGAATAGCCGGCTACGTATCCGAAAAAACAGGATTTAAAATCAGCCTCCAGAATGTCGACGTGATGTTCTTTCCGCGCCTGCATGCACAGATCCGCAACGCAAGCCTTTCGGTCCCTGAGAAATTTGCCGTAAACATAAATTTAATAAGAGCGTATCCCGAAATCCGGCCTTTATTTAAAGGAGAGGTGAAGGTAAACAAGCTTTATCTTGACGCTCCCCGCATAAAAATATTCATGCCTGAAAAAGTGTCTGAAGAGACTGAATTATTTAAAAATATTACTTTTCAGAAGATTGAAAATGAACTCAAAGTTCTACTTGAACATCAATTGCTGAGAGAAACAGATATTGCTGTTCAGATCAGAAACGCAGGAATAGATCTTTATACCGGAAACCGCCGTTCTTTCCTATTTGATGGGATATCGTTACATTTATGGTTAAAGCCGGGCCGTATTAAAATAGCATTGACCGGCAAATCAAATATCTGTGAAAAGATATCGTTTGCCGGGCAATTTCTTCCCGATAGTTCGACCGGCGAAGGGCGTATTGAATTGCTGAAGCTAAACCCCGGGCCTCTTTTTGATTATTATTTCCCCGGTTCCGGTTTAAAGCTCAATGATTCGCAAGCAACAATAAAAGCAAATTTTAATAAGGAAGGGTTTTTAAAGTTTTCTTCAAACTTCGAAGGAGAAATCCCTCTTCTTTCATTTCAGAGAAATGCTGAAAATTTAATTATCAACGCAAGATCATTCTCCGGCATTATAAACGCCGATAAAGATAAAACCATCATTACCATAAGGAAGCTCGATCTTATTAACCCGGAATTGAGTCTTGCCGGAAATATTTTCACGAGCAAATCCCTTTCCCTGGTAAAATTTGATCTGGACGGAACAAATGTCGATATACATACAACCAGGAAGGCCGCCCTTTTCTTTGAAGGGAATTCAGGCACTGCTAAAGATATCTTCGATATCATAAAAGGCGGGAAGGCGCCTTTCATCAACATAATCGCCAAAGCGCAGTCGCTATCAGAGCTGGGAAATATTGAAAATATATCGATCAAAGGAAATATTCTTGACGGGAAAATCACAGTCCCGGAGCCGGCTCTTGAACTTGAAAGCGTCAAAGGGGATGTGACGGTTTCACTTGGTATTCTTGAGGGAAAAAACCTTGAAGGCCGTCTCGGGAATTCCACTGCAAAACAGGGTGTGCTGAAACTTGGCTTATCGGATGACAGCGATCTCTTCTATCTGGACACGTACATCCATGCCGATCTTTCACGGCTGCCTTCCGTTCTTGAGCAGGTTGTGGAAGATAAAACTTTTCTGCATGAGCTTTCCTTAATCAAAAAATGCGAGGGCCAGGCGGACGGGAAATTAACCATAAATGACAGCGGAGGCTTGACTCATGTCAAGGTGGATGTTTCCAGATTTAACCTGCGGGCCATGTACGAAAGATTCCCGGCCCCGGTCGCAGTCAGCGGTGAAAAATTTTTCCTAGACGATTCGATGATTTATTTCAAACTTGCAAATGCTCTCTGCGGTAAATCTTCAATCGCGAACCTGTCGGCCGGATTCAGGCACGACAAAGATAATTCTTTTAAAATTTTATCTGAGAAATCGAGAATCCGAGCAAAAGAGATCAATCCGTTTATTCTCTCTTTTCAAAGCGCCAAAACAGCCTTGAAAAATATTTCATTCCCCGGGGGCACGATAAACCTGAATAATCTTGAGTTAAACGGGCCCCTTTTTGCACCGCAAGCATGGAGCTTAAGTACTTCCGGTAAAATAGAAAATCTGATTATAGATTATGATGATCTTTTCAGGGAGCCTGTTACAATAACAAGCCTGACATTTAAAACTCCCGAAAAAAAACCTCAGAAACGACTCATGGAAAGCAGGGTCGTAATAGAAGAATGCAGAATAGCATCCGGTAAGAGCAATATAGCCTTTAATGGAAACGCTGTTTTGTCAAAGGAAAAATT
This sequence comes from Desulfobacterales bacterium, assembly GCA_030689795.1. Lineage (GTDB taxonomy): Bacteria > Desulfobacterota > Desulfobacteria > Desulfobacterales > RPRI01 > RPRI01. The sequence goes on from JAUYEO010000094.1 coordinate 2,266, forward strand.
GCAGCTTGATATGAATGCTACAGCCGATTTTCTGGAATGGTCAAGCATCAAGGAGTTTGCAGATAACAAATTATTTCAAACAGGCGGTGATAAAAAGAGTTCCGCGGATTCCTTTCTTTCAGGAATAATAAAGGCAAAAGTAAAATATCTAAAATACGGGAATCTGACATTGAGCCCTGTTCATGCCGATATAACTCTTGGTGCGGAAAATATTTCCATTGGGCTGGTTGACGCGGATCTTTGCGGTGTTTCGCTTACCGGAATCATTGAAACATCCCGAAATAAATTCGACTTCAGGATATTTCCCTTTACCCGTGATGAAAAACTCGATTCTTCCATCAATTGCTTTTTTAACAAGAGGCAGGTGGCAACCGGTTCTTTCAGTTTAGACGGCGAAATATTTACAAAGGGTAAAGGAGCTGAAATCACAGGACTGCTTAACGGAACACTTGATTTAAAAGCAAAGGAAGGAAGAATATATCAACTCGGGTTTTTGTCAAAAATATTTGCCCTCCTGAATTTAACCGAAATTTTCAGGGGCAAAATCCCTGACCTTGTCGGCGAAGGCTTTGCCTATAACTCAATAACTGCGTCCGGAAAACTGGAAAAGGGTAATTTTGTTATTACCGGATTTGTTATCGACGGCGCTTCGATGGCAATAGTCTGCACCGGCAATATCGATCTTAATCACGAGAGTATCGACCTTGTCGTTCTGATCTCTCCGTTTAAAACCGTCGATCTCATTATTAAATATATTCCTCTCGTCAACCGGATCCTGGACGGCAACATAATATCAATTCCGTTCAGGGTCACAGGAAAGCTGGAAGATCCCGACGTTATCCCTCTTTCACCGACGGCGATCGGTTCCGGGTTACTGAAAATGCTGCAAAGAACAATTGAGCTTCCGATCAAAATAATGCAACCACTATCCGGTAATTAAAAAAACTTTATTTTTTTCAGCCTGCCCGCAAGCCTGTTCGCAATATCCGTTATCTCTTTTATCCTGAAGATATAGCCTGCAGAAATAAATGCGACTGCAAACAAGGCGGAAAGAAACGCTGCCATTAAAACGCTGCCTGAAAAAGCAGTAACATCAAAACCATCTAAAAACTTTCCCTTAAACCACTCGAGCAGAACTCCCATTACAGCGCTGAGCAGACATATTTTCACGAAGAACAGATATACCCCTCTGCTGTAAACGTTCCTGCTTCGTTTATTCCACAGAGCATACAGAATGACAACCTGGACAAATGCGGAAAGAGAGAGTGCAAGAGCTATGCCGTTTACCCCCATAACCTCCATCCCGTAATAGTAAAGGGGTACGCTGACAAGTACCGCCATGGTTCCGAAAACCGCAGGAAAGAGGGTGTTCTGCATCGCATAAAACCCCCTGACAACAACCGTCTGGGCCGCAAATGCAAAAGTGCCTGCAAGAAGAAAGACAAGAATTCCGGAAGTCAGTTCCGTTGCGGCGGCATCAAACCTTCCTCTTTGAAATATGATCAGAACAATCTCATGCCTCAGCACCATTGCAAGCACTGAAAAAGGCACAACCGCAGAAAGCCCGCGCAAAGTGTCGTTGAGCAGGCGGTTCATCTCTTCCAGCTTGTTTTCAGCCGCAAGGCGCGCCATGAAGGGATATGCGGCCGTTCCAACAGCCTGGCCGAACAAACCGACCATGATAAACATTATCCTGAGGCCATAATTGAGCGCTGCGATACTTCCACTTGGCATGAAGCTGCCGAAGAATTTTAAAAAAAATTCGGTTGAAAATGTCATCGTCAGTCCGAACATAAGCGGCAATGTCAAAAATACATACTTCTTGAAATCCGGATGCCTGAAATCAAAAGAAATTTTGTATTTCATTCCGGCTTTCTTTGCGCCTATGTATTGCAGGACAAAATTTCCGATAAAAGCCCCTCCTAGAACCCCCCATGAAAAAGCTTCCATGCCTATGCAGGGGCCGAGAAGCATGCCGCCTGCGATAATCCCTATGTTATATAAAAGGGGAGCCAGTGCAGGAACAAAGAACCTCTCCTTTGCAAACTGGACAGCCATAAAAAGACCGCCTGAAAAAAAGAAAAACTGGGCCGGAAGAATTATCCTTGTCATCCTGACAGCTTTTGAAAATATTACTGGATCTCTCAGCCCCGGCGCTATTGCAGAAACAAGTTTCGGTGCAAAAGCAACGGCTGCAAGTATAAACAAAATCAGAATCGCTCCAAAGCATGTCATGATCAGCGAAAAAACACGCCAGCCTTCCTCTTCGTCTCTATTAGCCAGATAACCTGAAAAAATGGGTATAAAAGTTATTGAAAGAAAACCGCTTGCGGCAACATGATTCAGTATTTCAGGAACAACAAACGCAATCTGATAAGCATCAACGTCTCCGCCCGCTCCTCCGGCAAAGGCAATCGCCATTTCCCTGAAAAGGCCTATTACGCGGCTTAAAAAAACCGACACCATCATAATGGCCGAAGCGACCCCGATTTTTTTATAAAGACCTGGAGACATGATTTATTAAACCCGTCCATGATACGATTTGAAAATTGAAGATTCCCCAGCCGCAAGTCCGCCCGCCATACTGATTGGCGGGACCTTCGGCTGGTAATGCGATAGCTGTTTCGGTTCAAATAAATAAAGTTGATCTGTTATATCCAGGATGTTGCCATACCATAAAATCAGGCAAAAAAACAAAATATGTTTATACCTGAAAGACGGCTTCAAGTTTTAAACTTGCAACAATAATTAATATAATGTAATTTAAACATGACGTATCTGTTTAAAGAAGGAGGTTTTATGCCTGACCAATACTTGCCAACCATACTCGGCATCGGGATTATCGTCGTTGCCATAACTTTTCTTGTGGCTGTTTTTCTTCTCATATACTCTTTCATTCAGATAAAAAAAGCCGCGACCGCTTTGACCGATTTTCTTGCGGCAACCGACCTGAAAATAAACCCTGTGCTTAAAGAAGCCGAAGAAACATTAAAAAGTATAAGGACTGTTTGTGATGATATCGGTTCCGCCACATCAAACATCAGAAATATATCCGGCACCCTTTCCGATGTGGCACTCCAGGTCAGGACATTCGGATTATTGACGGAAGACCTGCAGAACCGGCTCGCAGTCAGAATAACGGGCCTGAAAGCAGGAATAAAGGCGGCTCTCGGTGTGCTGCTCAATCAGGAAAACAAAGGAGGGGTATAATATGGATGACAGAGGTTACGACACAGGATCTTTGGTCGCTTCATTTCTTTTGGGAGGCATAGTCGGCGCAGGAATCGCCATTTTGCTTGCCCCTCAGTCCGGACGTGAAACACGGGAAAAAATAAAAGAGTTTGCGGAAACGGTAAAAGAAAAGATGGCTTCTTCCGTCGAAAGTGCAAAAGATATCCTGGAAGAAAAAAAATCCGTTCTTTCAGCCGTAGTTGAGGCAGGGAAAGAGGCATACAATAAGGAAGTAAATAAATAATCAGTCGGAATCGACCGGAATGCCGCATTTATTGCACCGCTTTGCACCCCTGAATAGTTTATGCCCGCAGCCGGGGCAAAGGTACCGGACTTCTTCATCCTCAATCCATTTTTCTGTTCCATGCTCCCGCCAGTAGGGAACAGATCTTAATATAACCTTTTTCCCTACGGGCATCGGGAAATTATCAATCTGCTTGCAGGGAAAATCGTCGCATTTATTGCATCCTTCATACCCCCTGCCCTGAACGCAATCCCTTATCCCGCATATCCTGCAAAATATGGATTTCCTGTCCGGATCTCCTTTTTTTATCTTTCGGAGTTTGACGGTACCGAATAAAAACATACCATCAAAAAAAACCGTTGACAAATCCTAATGCGATTCACTATTATAAGTTAGCGTTCACTTACATTACTATATTATTTATATCATGCCGCAAAAGGATTATATTCATGCCTGAAGAACAAACAAACGGGGAGTCGGGTTCAAAGAGCCGAATCGGGAAATATTTACGATGGTTTCTCGTCAGCGTGACATTGATTGCCATCATTTATACGGTTATAATGGCAACCATGAAAAAATTCGGAGGAGCATAAGGGGCCGGTCACAGCATTTCAATGTTACGGTTATTTTTGAACGACGGCTTAAGCTTCTCTGCCCGATATATAAACATCAATGCCGGATCACCATCCGGCGGAAAACTTTCCATAACGCGTCGTATCTTTCAGTCAGGTCGAAGCTGTAATTGCTCAAAGCCCAGGTATTGACAAGCCCCTGGATCATTCCGAATAAAAGAAGCGCTGTTGCTTCGGGGTCAATATCTTCCCTTATCACTCCGGCTTTAATTCCATTATCCAGTAATCCACCGAAACGCTTAAGGTAATCCTGGATACTATCATATACCTGTTTGTTTAACTTCCTGTCTCCGAAGCTGATAATCTCGGCAATAACCTGAAACGAAACCCCCCGTTTCTGCTCAATTTTGGAGAGATGGCTTCTTAGTATCCCGCCAATATTATCCGGATATGAAAGATCGCTGCTTACCGCTGTATCAATGTCCTGCATCAGGCTTTCGGTGATATGACTGGCAAGAAAGGAGAGAATCTCCTTCTTGTTGCGAAAGTGACGGTAGATGGCAGCTTCAGAGATTTTAACCTCCTTTGCTATGTTGTTTACCGTAACATGCTCGCTGCCTTTCTTGTAAATAAGTTTCCTTGCGGCTTCAATTATCTCTCTTTTTCTTATTTCAGTACTTTTACGTGCACGGGGCATTTGAGTTCCTCTCTATCTGGCGCAAACAAACAATAAACGGTTATTTACATTTATCTATCCATTTTCCGCTCATGCTGCTGGTCATTTTTCCTTCACCCCCGCCCTGGTTTGGAAAGGTCATATTCATAACACCTTCGTATGTATTGCCTTTATATGTTATTTTGCCGCTCCCTTTTGTTGTGCCTTCTTTACCGTTGCACTTTACGGTCCAGGATACTGTGTTGCCGTTTACGGTCACATTTACCTTCTCGCATTGCTCCCCTTTTTCGGACTTCTGGGGTACAAAATTATTTTTTGTAAGACACTGTGTAGATTTAACCGGGGGCATCGGCATTGTCATTCCCGGCATTTCCATTTTTGATGTAACGGTTACCTCCCACAAGCCTTCCTTCATATCGGGCGCAGCAACTGCAAACGATGCACAGATAAGCGACAACATGATAATAAGAGACAATAAGAATTTTTTGTTCATTTTTTTCCTCCGGGATCTTTATTATAACCTAACCCCGATAAACGGGACTCTTTTTAGTACCCCCTTGAGGGGTGTAAGTAAGTTTACGAGATTATTTCCTGCCACTCTTTTCAGTACCCCCTTGAGGGGTAGAAAAACGCAGGAAATAATCTCTTACTTACTAAACGGCAAGCAGCTTAATAAATAGACTGACATCCTATATATTACGACATCAACCGAATCAAAACCATCGTCTTGGTATCATGTAAAATATCTTCATGTCCAGAACAAATTGCTTCGGGACATCTCCGCTTAAGGCTGTTGACGGACTTTTTATGAGTTTGTCATTTTTGATTATGTTCAAATCGCTTCACTCTTTCCTCCGTCAGAGGATGTGTCGACAGGTAACCCGTCCATGCCCCTGCTGACGTTTTTGAATCCGATTTCTTTTTTTTATCAATCCGGCGCATCAGATTGGCAAAATGAACTGTTGGTTTGTTATGAGACCGGAGGTAATCAACGGCGTAATCATCAGCTTCACGCTCAAAGCTCCTTGAATATGAAAGCTGCGTCAATATGACCGGAAGACCGAGAAACAGCTCGGATGATCCGGTTATATCGCCGGTAATTGCGAGAAGGACAAAAGAAAGCAGGGAGTCCTGTATTACTGTGCGCAAGACATGGCGATGGACCTCATGACCGGCCTCATGAACCAGCACCGCAAGCATTTCGTCGTCGTGGCCGGAGATTTTAACCATCTCATCAGTAAAGACAACTGTTCCGGATGGAAGCGCAAATGCATTAGGACCGACCCTGCCGCCTTTTCTGAACAGAATATTCAGCCCGTATACCGCGTGGTCATCGATAACCGGCCGGAAATGATTTGTAAGGCGGAGTTTCACCTCTTCATCCAGATCTGAAGGTTTAAATACCGACCTGTCCAGAATTTCAAGAGTCTGCCTGCCTGCGTATCCGGCGGTTGAAGGCGGAAGGCGGAAGGCGATGTATTTCGAAACAGCCGGAACACCGAATTTTACGGCTCCGAACATAAAAAGGAGTACTGCCGCAAGGCAGATAAACACGTAGAGTCTGCGCTTTTCCAGATGGTGGACCGCCTGCATCCATGATCGGCGCTTCAGCCGTTCCAGCACGCGGTCAACCGCTTCATTCTCTTCCGTCTCAAATTTTTCACCGGTTGAAAAATATAAGTACCTGGGGGTTTCGGCAAGGCGGGGAGAAATCGATATTCCGAAACCGGGAACCGTCTTTAACACCTTTCCGTCTTCGGATCGCTCAACCCCGATTGCGCCATTATCGTAAACACGGAAGAGAGCCGCCGTCTGGGCTGAAGTTTTGCCGTCGTACCAGTATCCTTTAATTGCAATCATAGGCCGAAATCAATATCCATGAAATCGGTTGCTTCAGACCCAACCGCGCTTGTCTGTCTCTGGGACTCGGCGACAAAACCGTCGAGATCCCCTCCTGGAGCAAGTTTAAGATGCTCAACCTTATACCGCAGCGTTCGCACCTTTGCCCACGGATGGAACAGACCGAAGGTAACGGCTGTTGCAAGGGAATTCGTCAGAACAAGAATGAAATAATCTTTCAGCTTCATGTCGGCTTCGAAACGGTTGCCGGCTAGGCTGCTTGAGTTGTAAAGGAGATTTCCGGTCTTAACCGATATGCAGGCAAAAATATAAAGATAAAGGGAAAGAGCAACAAAGACAGCAAGCGGAGGAAAGAGAAAAACAGATCCCAGGATCAGGAGGGCTCCAAGCAGAACAGGAATAAAAAGACCGAGAAAAATACGGTTGTAATCCTTTCGTGTTGCATTGAATTTAAAACCGGTAGTGCCGTAACCGGAGTTCTCCACCATGAATTTTCTCTGCCTGAAGTAGGCGTAAGGAAACAGAAAACCGAGTGTCAGCATTGCAACCATCGGCCATAGCAGGTATGCTTTTGCAGCTTCTTTGTAAGATCCGTTAAAAGAAAAACGGATATTTCTCAGGGAGCTGTTTCTTGCATTAAAAGCAAGGGAACGGACAACCAGCCATGGAAGGGCTATGACGAAGGTTATGCTCAGCACAGCCCCTGCAATCGGCAATATTTTCGACAACACACCCTGAAGCAAAAAAAAGCCTGCAACTATAAGACGGCCTTTCAGGATCTTGGAAGGCTTTGCCAGGTATTCGAAGCTTGCTCCGCCGATTCTGGTGTTGCCGTAGAGATACTGGTTTTTACGGACTTTGGCCCAGGCGGAATAGATTCCCAGGGTAATTATTGAAAGAAGAATGTTGACAAGCCATATACGGAAATATTCGGAACCGCTCCCATGGAATTCAAACGGGATTTTATCCGGTTTCTTTTCTGCGGCTGCAGGTTTTGCAGCCTGAGGCTTTACGCCGATCTGCACAGTATCTGCAGCACCGGCAAATACGGATTTTCTTTCATCCGCCGATTTCTGTATCAATGGAGTTTCTGAAGGCTTCTGCTCCTGAATACCGGCCTGAGCCTGCACCGATTCCTGAAATATCTGCAATCCCGCTTTTTTGAGAACTTCGGCATATTTTCCGGCAGTCCGCTCATCCAGGTCTTTTTTTAAAATAATCCGCTTTCGTGCAAGAATCTGCCCTGCTTTTTCCTCACTTATTGAAAACAGCCTGGCAAGATTCCGTTTAACATTACCGGGCTCACAACCGGCCATGATTTCGCCTCTGAACACGATATTATATCTCATTTCAGCCATACTTTCTTCCTCTAAAAAGCCGTCACCCGCTCCTGTTTTTACGCTTTGCCGCTTCATCCCGGAACTCTGATGTCAGTTCGGCGATCTTTGCTCTCTGAGAACCGGTGAGGGGACAAAACGGAGAGTTATCAAAGGTCGTATCCCTGTTCTCGACGATCAGCACCTTCGCGTTCCTGCTTAACGTGTGCGTATGCCAGACCGACTTTTTAACGTTATAAATCTTAAACGGCTGCATATTCTCCGCAAAAATATACGTGACTTTCTTATCTCCTTCACCGATAAAGAGCGTGCAGCGCCCTCGAAGCAAAACGAATACCTCGTCGGTTTCATCATGGCGCTGCATGGCTGTGATATTTTCGGGCAAAAGGTCGTTACTGAAGTTCAAGACGGCGACCCGCCATTCGGCGTAGTCAACTACAGGACTGTAGCCCTCTTCGACATAATCGCGCACTTCGAGCAATTTATCGCTGATTGCCGAACTCATGATTTATTTCTCCCGACTGAACATTTTTTTCACAGAATATGTTTTACTCTCCCTACTATCCCGCTTTCAAGACGCACTTTAATTCCATGAGGATGTTTGGGAGAATTCGTCAAAATATCTTTTACTGTCCCTTCGGTCAGCGCACCGGTCCGCTGGTCTTTTTTCATTACAACGGATACCTTGATTCCGGGTTTTATTGCCGCCCTCTCAGTTCCATCCATATCATATTCTCCGGTTCATGTTGCACCCGCTCTGACTATCGGCAAAGCCGGAAGGATCAATAAGCGGAATGTTATAAAATTAAACTTTTAAAAACAATTGATTTGATTGGAATTATCATTTTTCAGGATGGATGGCCGGCTAAACGCCAAAGCCGGCAGACAGCTTATTCTTCCATTTTCAGTCTTTCCAAAAGGCCTTCCTGCAACGCCCTTGCTGCAGGACCGACCTTGCCGTCACCTACAGGCCGACCGTCGATCTGCACAACTGGAAGCACTTCGGTTATAGTTCCGGTCAGAAATACTTCAGATGCCTCATAAAGCTCACTTTTATCGAAAAAACGCTCTTCCATCGGATATTCTTTCTCCCGGCACATATCAAGAACCAATAACCGTGTAATACCGGGCAGTATATCAGGGGTGAGCGGATGGGTAATCAGCATGCCTCCTGATAAGATAAACAGATTCGAACTGCTCCCCTCACGGACAATCCCTTCCTTTGAAACAAAAATTGCGTCATAGCATCCGGCATCCAAAGCCTTCTGCTTCGCAAGCACATTGGGCAGAAGCTGGACAGTTTTTATGTCACAGCGACCCCAGCGAAAATCTTCGACAGTTATTGCGGAAATACCCGTTTCCCGTATGGGTGGATTCTTTTCCTCTATCTTTCGGACTGTCATAACCACCTGAACCGGTATATTCGCCGGAAAGGAGTGATTTCTTGGAGAAACACCTCTTGAAACCTGGATATAAACCGCAGCACGTTCTATTTTTGTCTTTGAAAAAAGATCAATTGCCGCCCTCCTGATTTCGTCGATCTGAACCTTGGGAAAATGAAGTTCTTTCATTGAGCGATCAAGCCGGGCAAAATGCTCCTTTATGCAGAACATGTTTCCGCCATAGCTCGCAATAACTTCGTAAACTGCATCACCGAACTGATACCCCCGGTCTTCAACAGGGACGAAAGCATCTTCTATGGGCATAATACGCCCGTTGATATAGGCTAATTCAGACATTTATAAAAACCTCCCTCTGGAAAATTATATATATAAGACTGAAACTCTTTATACCCAAACCGGATAAAAAGCAACTTGCCTCCAGATAGAATCTATTTTAGCTGCAACCCGACTCCGGGCTTATGCCAACATCCCCACCAACCATGGGCATTCTTTAATTTACAAGGTACCAAAAAAACTTCAGGAGTAAAGGATGTCCCGCATATCCGCACAGATGCAAGAGTAACAGTTTAGTCCTTTTGCAATTATTTTTGCTAAAAAATAAAATAAAGCTGGACATCCGGCTTTTTTTATGGTTTTATAAGTGAGTAGAAATACTCACAACAATAAGGAGCCCCTATGCAAAGATTGCAACTTCTCAAAAAACGACAGGGTTTGCTCATTCAAGAAATCACGGCTCATCTTGACTCCTTCCTCATGGGCACCATTGCCAAATCTCCTTCCATGTCAGGA
>JAUYEO010000125.1 GCA_030689795.1 Desulfobacterales bacterium
AACAGCATGAGTAAACGCACCTATTTGATACGGATTGTCAGCAGCCCTTGGAACAGGTAATTGATTTGCCAGCGCAGGGCCGTTGGCTTATTGCCTGTCCGACTTCCGGTCGGCAGGCAACAATCCTGTCCATCCTGTTAATCCTGTCTAAAACACTTAGCGTCCTTGGCGCCTTGGCGGTTCAGATTCTTTAAACAGGAAAACAAGGCAATCGGAAAAACAGAGGAAACGCATAATTTCATGGGCGTTCCCATGTACCCTACATAGAAGTGAAAGGCATTGACAATCGAGCAGAGATATGTGATTTGAAAAGGATAGTAAAATAGTGGCAAATTCCCCATCACCTTGGAATTCGCATAGGCGAAATTAGCCATAACAAAAGGAGCATCGTCATGGCGCTACAGAGTTATGAGGCCATATATATAGATGGCAAAGTGAACTGGCTGAGTGAGGTCCCTTTTATCAAGAAAGCCAAAGTCATCGTCACGATCCTTGAACAGGCGGACGGCCCACCAACTTCCTTAAAACACAAGCCATCTGCCCGGATAGCTGGCAAGGGGAGAATACTGGGCGACATTATGTCCCCGGCCGCCCCTGTTGAAGAATGGAACTGTGCAAAATGATCCTGCTCGACACCCATATCTGGGTCAATTGGATTCTGAAAGGTGATGCCGCGCTTCCCCCCGCTGTTGTTGATGCCATGCAAGAGGAAGATTCTTTGGCGGTATCGACCATTTCTTGTTTTGAAGTATCGTTATTGGCAAAGCGAGGCAGAATTGAACTGCCTCTGCCTGTAAACGAATGGCTGGAAGAAGCACTTGTTAATTCAGGAGTGGTCGCGCTCCCTGTTAGCTGTACAATTGCCGAACGTGCGGTAGCACTTCCTGATATCCACCGTGACCCTGCGGATAGAATCATTATCGCTACTGCGTTGGTTCACGATATTAGGCTGGCAAGCATGGATTCAATATTTCCAGATTATCAGGAAATCAAAAGACAATTGGTAGGATACTGACCTTTGCGTCCTTCGCGTTCTTTGCCTGCCCAGTTAAACGCGCCTTTAGCTTTTGTTTAACCGGGGCGGTTCAATCTTTTTATTTCATGTTTCGTTCTTCGATGTACGATGTCCGATATACCCGTGTAACGGGCCCGATGTCCGGCTTTTCCGATCTTCGGCTTTTCCATCTTCGGCTCTTCCAACACTCAAAACATGTACCTGGAGTTTTTAAATGGATAAAAACATTTTTTGTGGCATATCATGAAGTACTATGCCCATTGCGGAGACAGCCTGGCAGATGTCAATATCGATGATCTCGCGGCCTTCCATCATAGGCATGGCAAACTTGCCACCCTGACGGCAACACGGCCAGCGTCAACTTATATATTGATGAACGTCCCCCATTCGCTCCAGTTCATAATTATGGCTTGCTATAGTGTTATTTACTTATTTATGGACGTCCCGAAAGTGCTCCCATAATGGATTGATATATTGATGAACGTCCCCCATTCGCACCCGAGGGAAACGCATAAAATATCCCCATCTCCTTCCCAACTCAAAAAAGAAAAAACATGACTCCAACTTCTCAACGTTTCAACTCCTCAACGAGGGCCTTTTTCCAAGGGAAAAAAGTCCTCATCACCGGCCACACAGGCTTCAAGGGCTCCTGGCTTTCTATATGGCTTCATAATCTGGGCGCAAAGGTTACAGGTTATGCTCTCGATCCGCCGACAGATCCAAGCCTGTTTAAACTCTGCCGGGTAGATCAACTTGTTGATTCGATTATTGCAGATATCAGAGACCTGAAACGTCTCAAAGAATCTATTCAGCAAGCTGCCCCTGAGATAGTGATCCATATGGCGGCACAGCCTCTGGTGCGTGATTCCTATGACATGCCTGTTGATACTTTTGCCGTAAACGTGATGGGCACGGTCAATCTTCTGGAAGCTGTAAGATCCTGCGACAGTGTCAAGTCGGTGGTTGTTGTAACCACTGACAAGGTCTATGAGAACCGCGAATGGCTCCGTCCCTACCGTGAAGACGAGCCTCTCGGCGGCTACGATCCCTATTCCAGCAGCAAAGCCTGCGCCGAACTGGTCACCGCCGCCTACCGCAGCTCCTTCTTTTCCCGGCTCCCCACTCCCGGCTTCCCACTCCAAACTTCCATCGCCACTGCCCGCGCGGGCAACGTTATCGGCGGTGGTGACTGGGGAAGAGACCGCCTCATACCCGATTGCATACGGGCGCTGCTTTCCGGCGATAAGGTCAGGATACGAAATCCGCATGCCATCCGCCCCTGGCAGCATGTTTTGGAGCCTCTTTCAGGTTACCTGCTGCTGGCCCGGAGGCTTTATGAAGAAGGTTCCCTTTATGCCGAAGCCTGGAATTTCGGGCCTGATGATATTGATGAGAGGCCGGTGGAATGGGTGGTAAGGAGACTATGCGAAAAATGGGGTGCCCCCGGCCTCTATCAAATTGACGTGGGTGTTCATCACCATGAAGCCGGTTATCTGAAGCTCGACAGCTCCAGGGCAAGATCAAAGCTTGGCTGGAATCCTGTATGGTCTCTTGAAACGGCGATTGACGAGACAGTGGAATGGACAAAAGCGTACAATGATGGTAAAGATACGAGGCAGGTTTGCTTGGATCAGATTGCGCGATACAGTTCTGCGTAACCGATCGTGCAAAAGGACGAGACCTTTGAAGAATATTCAATGAAAAATTTCGTGAGGCCGTTTATTATGCAGGCAATAAAACAAACCGTTCTGGTGGATGCAGACAGGCATGTTTGTATAAGGGTGCCGCTCAGTTTTGGCAAACAGGTTGAGGTGATCATTTTGCCGGTCTCCGGCCCGGAAAAACCGTCTCAATTTTTTGAGTGTGTCGGAGAAGATAAGACGGCATATCGGTTAACTGACTGGACTGATGAAGACTTTAACCGTGAAAGTCAAATAGGCGCCGTAAAAGACGATGACACCATTGCCGAGGAGATTTTGACGTTCGATATTGAACATTCAATTTCTGCGAAGTGTAATCATGCAGATGGTGACGATGAATTTTACAGGAGGGAAGTGAGGTTTGATTCTATGATAGTCATGCGATCGATTCAAACTGCGGATGAGAGCGGTGTTATTCATATAAAATTGCCGCAAAATTTTGGAAAAAAAGTCGAACTGATCATTTTGCCCCTCTCTGAAGCGGGTGTCGGGCACGATGAAAGATGGGAAATGATGAGACTACAGGCGTCGTCGGGATTCGCACAGAAGGTTCTGTCTAATCCGGCTGAGGATGTGTGGAATGACCTGTAACATTTATCCAGGCTCAATTTATAAAATACCTTTTCCCTTCACGGATCTTTCAGAAACAAAAGCACGGCCTGCGCTCGCACTTTCCTCTCCGGATATCTATGGGGATGTCCGGTTCGTTTTCATTACCACTGTGCCTCCTGAAGCGGAAGAGTATGGATTGGAGCTGAAGAAATCGGATTATGATGGCGAACCGCTGCCCTTTAACAGCTATCTCAGGCTGGATAAAATATATCTGCTGAATCGCTCCATCGTGATAAAACAGATGGCGAGACTGAACGGTTATGCAATGGACGGGATCATTCGGGAAGAAATCTTCCAAAAGGTGACTGATTTTTATACACGGGGGCATACCCCGGCCACTTTCATTCCCGGCAAGTCGCGCATTCCATTTGCCGGACGGGTTTATGACGAGAAAGAAATGTTGAATCTGGTCGATTCATCCCTTGACTTCTGGCTCACATCCGGAAGATATGCGGCTGAGTTTGAAAAGAAATTTGCGGACTTCCTTGGAGTGAAACACTGCTCTCTCACAAACTCGGGTTCATCCGCCAATCTGCTTGCTTTCATGGCGCTCACATCGCCTGAACTGGGGGATCGCCGGATCAAACCGGGTGATGAAGTCATAACTGTTGCCGCCGGTTTTCCCACAACCGTCACGCCCATCGTCCAATACGGCGCCGTACCCGTTTTCGTTGATGTGACGCTACCGGGATACAATATTGACTGCGATCAGCTTGATGCCGCGCTTTCCGGAAAAACCAAAGCCGTGATGCTGGCCCACACCCTCGGCAATCCCTTTGACATCGCCCGCGTGCTGGCCTTCTGCCGGAAGCACAACCTCTGGCTCATCGAAGATTGTTGCGATGCCCTCGGCTCGCGTTATTCTTTTCCAGATTCAAGCTCCCAACTCCCTGCTCCCGACTCTCCGCTCCCAACTCCCAACTTCACTTACGTCGGTTCCTTCGGTCATCTCTCCACCTTCTCATTCTACCCCGCTCATCACATTACGATGGGTGAAGGGGGTGCGGTCTGCACAAATGATGTTGAGCTTAAAAGAATTGTCGAGTCCTTAAGAGACTGGGGACGAGACTGCTGGTGTGCGCCAGGCAGTGACAATACATGCGGCAGACGTTTTACTCAGCAGTTCGGTGAGTTGCCAGAAGGCTATGACCATAAGTATGTATATTCCCATTTCGGCTATAACCTGAAGGTAACGGAGATGCAGGCCGCTATCGGCTGTGCACAACTGGAGAAACTCCCCAACTTCATAGAGGCCCGAAAACACAACTGGCAGCTTCTGAGAGAAGGGCTTTCGGATTTGTCCGACAGCTTCGTTTTGCCTGAGCCAGCGCCCGATTCGGATCCTTCCTGGTTCGGGTTTCTTCTCACCGTGCGGGAGAATGCGGGATTTACGAGGGATGATATAGTAGCTCATCTTGAAAAAGGCGGTATTCAGACACGGATGCTCTTTGCCGGAAACCTGATAAAGCACCCATGTTTCGATGAAATGCGGAAATCCGGCCACGGTTACCGCATCGTCTCATCTTCTAAGCTCCATGCTCCCAGCTCCCAGCTCCAAACTCCCAACTCCGCACTTCAATCCCAACTCCCGACCACCGACCGCATCATGCGAGATACCTTCTGGATAGGAGTTTATCCGGGGATGACAGATGCTGTCATTGATTATATGATCAGTTGCATAAAAGAATTTAAGGGGGCAAGACATGCATCATAACATTCCCGTTGTAATCCTTTGCGGCGGTCTCGGTACCCGTCTCCGCGAGGAGACAGAATTCAAACCCAAACCCATGGTCGAGATCGGCGGCAAACCTATTTTGTGGCATATCATGAAGCACTATGCCCATTTCGGAGACAGCCTGGCAGATGTCAATATCGATCCGTTGCCTTTCATCAGGGGTATGGCAAACTTGCCACCCTGACGGCAACACGGCCAGCGTCAACTTATATATTGATGAACGTCCCCCATTCGCTCCC